>DAHWGZ010000002.1 GCA_027335965.1 Acidiferrobacter sp. | reverse complement strand
GCATCGGCCCCGACCCCATCGGCACCCGCCGGCCATGCCGCCGTCTCTCATTGTCGCGGCCCGGGACGCCCCACGAAGCGGGAATCCCTGCGTTGATGTCGGGCGCATCCTGCTCGACGAACAGCTCCCGCCCCAAACCCGCGGGAGATATATCTCCGGGCAGGAAAGCTCGGAGCTCCCGCCCCTGAGGGCGACTCACAACAAGCCGCGCACGAACACGCCCCTACGGGCCTGACGCCCCTGGCGCCCTCTCGGGTCCGTGCACCCACCTCACCTGATTCGCGTCACCACCCTACTCCTCCCCCGTGGCCGGCGCGGTTCGACCCCATTGCAGGCCCGTGGGGGCACGGCCTGCCACGTCTCGCGGTCGTCATTTCGATAATTCTTTGGTCCAAATTTGGTCCACTTGGTCCACGAAACAGCGATACCGAACGATACAGTACGATATCGTATTACCTGGTTTTTTCACGAGTTCTTTTGTAAGGCGCAGTTCCACAAAGGGCTTTTTTGGGACTCAAAATCCGGTGGTAGAGATACCGTGTGGGTTCGACCCCCTCTCCCGGCACCAATAACAACAACGACTTAGCACGACACCGTCGATCCTTCCTCGCGGATTTGGGACGCCCGGAACCACGGATGCGCCCCCGGGTGCGATCCCCAGGCGCGCGCGGCTGACGGACCCGAGCGGTCGACGCGGCGACCCGCCGCAATCCCTTCTCAAGAACCGCCGGACCATGACGCCGGGGCGCGATGAGCCATCCCGCCCCCAGCTGGCTCGATCATGCGACGAAGACCTCGCCGGCGCTGGATGGCGCCCCCGGGAAGAAGGGGCCCCGGGAGGTCCGGCTCAGCCGCCAGAACCCCGACCGCCTCCCAAAACAGCAACACCGCAACCCCGCCCTGCCCGGCCTCGACAAATAGCCGATACCACGCCGCCATCCACACCCTTGTCCACAGCTTTTGTGGATACCGGCCCCGCGGCCAGTCCGGGTCGTCCGCCCGGCGCCTGCGCGCCGGGCCACGCCGAACAAGGGCGGCGCGTTCCCCGAAAGACACGCAAACGACGCGAGAACCTCGCCATAGCCAGCCCGGCGGCTTCGTCGGACGGCGGGCGTCCCGTCCGTCTTCCTGAAGTCCCCGCCCCGGCAAGGGCCCTGATGCACGGTTAAAGGGGCGGCACGCGGCTCGGTCCGCGCGCCCCGATCCATGGGACCGCCACCGGCGCCCGCGCCATTCGTACGGCCGCCTCAACCCCGCATCCGGACCGCCGAAAGCCCACGGCTATCCCCAAAAGACAGCACCGACCCCTTCCTTTTGGTATATCAGCTTATGCTAAAAATCGGTGGCATCGCCCCCAGGCCCGGCGTATACTATTTAACTCAATCGCCGCCTTTTTTGCGATCCCTTTCGAACCCCGCGTTCGATATGCCATCCGACAAGGGACGACGAGTAACCTGGGTATGACTTTCGCGGATTGGCGGACGTATCCCCGTTGAGCCGGTCTCAGGCAAGCCACGGCCACCGCAAGGTGTGTCGAAGGCGCTCTGCGGCCTTGACTTTGAGAGGACCATTGCGTGGAATCTCGATTTCCCCACCCCTACTTTAGTTCGCATCCCAAATGGCGCTGGTTCATTCTGATCACGGTGCTGATCGGGGCGTCGATGTCGGCCCTGGACGTCAGTATCGTGAATGTCGCCCTGCCGACGCTACAGGGGGACTTTAAGGTCAATATGGCGGTCATCGAGTGGGTGGCGATGGCCTATATGCTCACCCTCACCATCTTCCTCCCGCTCTTTGGGCGCCTCGCCGACATCTTCGGGCGCACCAAGATGTACAACACCGGTTTCGTGGTCTTCACCATTGGCTCGGCGCTCTGCGGACTGGCCTCCACGGCCGGCTTCCTGATTGGCGCGCGCATTCTGCAGGCGATTGGCGCGGGGCTCCTCCAGGCCAACTCGGTGGCGATCATCACCGCCGCCTTCCCGACCAACGAGCGCGGACGCGCCATTGGTATCCAGGGGGCCGTGCAGGCGGTCGCCATGTCGATCGGTCCCTTCGTCGGCGGCATCCTGATCTCGGTGGTCAGCTGGCGCGCGATCTTCTACGTCAACGTGCCGATCGGCATCATCGGCACGTTCGCGGCGCTCTACTGTCTGCCGGCGGCCGAGCATACCGGCAAGGCGCGCGAGAAGATCGACTATCTGGGCACCGCGCTTTTCGCCACGGGGCTTGCCTTCCTGGTGCTCGCGGTCAATGAGGGCGAGACCGTCGGCTGGACGGCCCCCATCATCCTGACCTACTTCGCGCTCGCCGCGGTCCTGCTCGCCGCCTTCCTGATCACCGAAATGCGCGTCGCGCACCCCATGATCGACCTCGCGCTCTTCAAGCGTTACGCGTTCTGGGCGGGTAATCTGACCGGACTGTTGTCGTATTATGTCCTGTTTGCCGTGCTCTTCCTGATGCCTTTCTATCTGGAAAAGATCGCCGGCTACAACCCGGTCGTGACAGGCTCCATCCTCACGCCCATCCCGCTTGCCATGGCGATCGTGGCCCCGTTCGCGGGCCATATCTCGGACAAGTACGGCTCGCGCCTCATGACCATGTGGGGCATGGCGGTGTGCGCGCTCGCGACCCTGCTTTTGATCTTCACCGGCCGCTCCCCCAACATGCTGATATTGATCGTGGAGCTTGTCATCCTGGGGCATCGGCATGGGTCTTTTCACGCCCCCCAACAACTCGGCCATCATGGGCTCGGTCCCGCGCGAGCGCCTGGGCGTGGCGGGCGGCATCCTCAACATGATGCGCGCCCTCGGCCTCATCTTCGGGGTCGATATCTCGGGCGTGATCTTCACCTCGGTCGAGCATGGCTATATCGCTCAACACGGCTACAAGGTGACGGTCTTCAAGGATCTGCCGGTGGCGCTGCGCAAGGAGGCCTTCCTGCACGGCTTCGCCCCGGTCATGATCACCCTGCTCGTGATCAACGTCATCGCCGGGCTCCTGTCGGCCGCCAAGAAGGATCAGGAGCACAAGGGCCCCATCGAACACGGCGAACCCATCGACCTCATGTAAGACCCGCGGGAGGCCAGGACCGACCGGTCCTGGCCTCCCCGACTTTCACGATACCCAATCCCCGGACGATCGGCCTTCGGGCCGGGCTTGCGGTTCACGGGATCCCCGCCGTCCGCGGCCTATGCCGCCCACCTCGTTTTTCCGTTTCCTCGAAGGGCTTGCCAGGACCTGGACCGAGCGATCAGCCGGCGGCCTGCATGGGGATGGCATGGCTGCTACGCACGATGCGGTTGTGCGCATCGACATAGATGAGACGGGGCTTCATCGCCTGGAGCTCGTGCTCTTCATAGATGCCGAAGGCGCAGATGATGACGAGATCGCCGACGGCGGCCTTGTGGGCCGCGGCGCCGTTGACCGAGATGAGACCGGAGGCCGGCTCTCCGCGTATGGCGTAGGTGCTGAAGCGCTCGCCATTGCGGATATTGAATACCTCGATACGCTCGTACTCGCGGATGCCGGCGGCATCCAGCAAGGTCGCGTCGATGGCCACCGACCCTTCATAGTCGATCTCGACCTGGGTGACGCGTACGCGGTGCAATTTGGCGTGAAGCATGGTTTTCTGCATGGGGGTATTATCCGGCTTTCGCGCATCCCTGCCAATGCCCACCGGCGCCCGCCCCGATCCTGCGAAATTCCCGGTTATCGATGAGCCGGGTGCGCCCAAGGCGCGCCGCCGCCAGCGCCACGAGCTCGTCGTCGTCGGGAGACGGTGGCGCAAGATCGGCGGCGCGCCGCACGGCGACGTAGTCGGGCGCAAACCCGAGCGCCGCGAGACGCGCCATGCCCGCGGCGCAGGCATCCGCCGGCGCCATGCCGGCGGCCACCTGCGCCGTGGTCTGCGTCAAGGTCTCGTAGAGGCCCGGGGCGCGAGCGCGCTCGGCGGCGTCGAGATAGGTATTGCGCGTACTGAGGGCCAACCCGTCGCTCTCGCGCACGGTGTCGACGCCGGTCACGGTCAAGGGAAGCATCAGATCCGCGACCATGCGCGTCACGATCCGCCACTGCTGATAATCCTTCTTCCCCATATAGCAGGCTCGTGGGCGCACCACGCCGAGCAGGCGCGCGACCACCGTCGTCACCCCCTCGAAGTGGCCCGGGCGATAGCGCCCGCACAAGTCCTCGGACAGCCCCGGCACGCGCACCACGGTCTGCTGCTCGCGGCCGTGCGGATAGATGGCGTCCTCGCTCGGCAAGAAAACGACGTCGACCCCGGCGTTCGCAAGCCGCGCGCAATCGGCCTCCTCGGTGCGCGGATAGGCAGCGAAGTCCTCGTGCGGCCCGAACTGCAGGGGGTTTACGTAGACGCTCGCCACCACGCGCGCATGGCGGCGAGCGGCGGCCACGAGCGCCATGTGGCCATCATGGAGCCCGCCCATGGTCGGCACGAAGCCGATGTCATCCGGCCACCGGGCGCGATGCTCCAGCCACTCGCCGAGCGTGCGCACGACCATCATGGGCTGCGGGCCGCGCAAGAGGGAACGGGGCGAGCGTCCACGGGCCTACTCACCATAGCTCTCTTCGGCGGCCGGGAAGGTGCCCTCCCGCACGGCCGCGACATAGGCCGCGAAGGCCGCCGTGATGCCGCCTTGCCCCGCCAGAAAGTCGCGCACGAAGCGCGGGCGGCGCGCCCCCATCCCCAGGGCGTCATGCATGACCAGGATCTGGCCGTCGCAGGATGGCCCGGCCCCTATGCCGATGGTCGGCACCGCCACCGCCGCGCTGATCTCGGCGGCAAGCGCCGCGGGCACCGCCTCCAGCACGAGCAGCGAGACCCCGGCATCGGCCAACTCCTGGGCCTCGGCCATGAGCCGCGCGCCGTGGCTTCCCCGCCCCTGCACGCGGTAGCCGCCGAGGCTATGGACAAATTGCGGGGTGAGCCCGATATGGCCGCAGACCGGCACCCCGCGCGCGGCGAGATAGGCGGCGTTCGCCACGAACGGGCCCGCCCCCTCCCCCTTCACCATGTGCGCGCCGGCGCGCATGAGGACCCCGGCGTCATTCAATGCCCGATCGGCGCCCCCCTGAAAGCTCAAAAATGGCAGGTCGGCCATGAGCAGGGCGCGGCCCACCGCGCGCGCCACACAGCGTGTGTGATAAGCCATGTCGTCCAGGGTCACGGGGACGGTGCTCTTGCGGCCCTGAACCACATTGCCCAGCGAATCGCCGACCAGGACGACGTCCATGCCGGCCTCGTCCATGGCGCGCGCGAAGCTCGCGTCATAGGCGGTCATGGCGGCAATCTTGCGACCCTCCCTTTTCAGGGCGGCGAGCCGCGGCAGGGTAACCGTCTCGAGCGTGGTCATGATCCGGCCCTCGATGCCAGGGGGTTGAAGAAGTGGCGTCCGCTGTGGATGCCGCGGATCGATTCGACGAGCGAGACCAGGTCCTCGTCGCTTTCGACGAAATTGGCCTCGGCGGCATTGACCATGAGCAGCGGCGAGTCCTGATAGCGATGGAAGAAGTCCGTGTAGCCCTCGGCGAGCGCCGCCAGGTAATCACGGTCGACATGCTCATAGCCGCGGCCCCGGCGGCGAATGCGGTCCATCAACACGTCCACGGGGGCCTGCAGGAACACCACGAGATCGGGCGTCTGGACCGGCTCGGGCATGGTCGATGTGATCTGTTCATAGAGCCGCCATTCGTCGTCGTCTAGCGTGATGCGGGCAAATACCCGGTCCTTGGCCCACAGAAAATCCGCCACCACCCCGCCGCGCAGAAAATCGCCCTGGGCCAGGTCTTCCAGCAGGCGGCGGCGCTGGAACAGAAAAAAGAGCTGCGTGGCCAACGCATAGGCCCGGCGATTCTCGTAAAAGCGCGCGAGAAACGGGTTTCCCTCCGGCTCCTCGAACAGACCCTCGAGGCCCAGGCGCAACGACAGGCGCCGGGCAAGGCTCGTCTTGCCCACCCCGATCGGCCCTTCTATGACGAGAAACGATCCCGCAGACAATGATATCGGCACCGCCGCCTGTCCCTTCACAGAAGCCTCCTCACCATCTCCTATCGAGTCGCTCCACCTGCTGATCGCGCACCGCGCGCGCAAGGTCCGCGAGCGCCCCCAGCCCGGGGATGCAAAAATCCGGCATGATCTCCATCCAAGGATACAGCACAAAGGCGCGCTCCTGCAGGCGCGGATGGGGCAGGCTCAAGACCGGGTCCGTCTGGGTCACGCCCTCGTAGTACAAAAGGTCGACATCGATGGCGCGCGGTTCGTTGCGCACGCCGGTACGGACCCGCCCGAGCCGCCTCTCGATGGCGAAAAGCCCATCCGCCAAGCCCTCGGGCGTCAGCGCCGTCCGCAGCCGGCACACGGCATTCAGGTAATCCGGCTGCCGCTGCCCGCCGATGGGCGCCGTCCGATAGAGGGAGGAGGCCGCCACCAGGGTGGTCTGCGCAAGGTCGGAAAGGGCCTGACGCGCGGCCGACAGGGTGGCCGCGGTCTCACCGAGATTGCCGCCCAGCCCCACGACGGCGTCAACCGCCGGCCGCACGCCGTCTACGCCGCTTGCGCGGACGCTTCTCGCCTTGCCCGCTCAAGGCCCCCACCATGGCCTCGCGCTCCTCGGCGGCGACCTCCTGGAAGCGCGTCCACCAGTCGAACAACGCCATCTGCGCCTCGCCGGAGTCGGCACGCAGCCCCAGAAAATCATAGGCCGCCCGAAATCTCTTGCTCTCCAGAAAACGGAAGGCATGGCGCCCGGCGCGCCGCTCGAAGCGCGATTGCAAGCCCCATATCTCGCGCATCGGCACGCTGAAACGCTTGGGGATCATAATGACCCGCAGCTGTTCGCGCAGCACATGCTCGGCGGCCTGCGTCCAGGCCTCGGCCGGGACCCCGCCCTCGGCGACGCTGTGCATGGCCTCTTCGCGCACGCCCTCCCAGAGCAGCGCCGCGAACAGGAAGGCCGGGGTCACGGGTTTGCCCTCGGCCAGGCGTCGATCGCTGTTGGCGAGCGCCCGCCCAAGCAACGAGTCGCGATCGGAATGGGGACCCAGGACCGTGGCCACCCCAGGGAACAGCACCTCGAACAGCCGGTGCTCGCACAGCGTCTCGTAAGTCGCGGCGGCATTGCCGGTATGAAAGAGCTTCAGCACCTCCTCGAAGAGCCGCGCCGGCGCGACACCTTGCAAAAGCGGCCCCAGGGCGGGCAGCAGCTGGCGCCCATCCTCGGTCAACTGAAGACGCAATTTGGCGGCAAAGCGCACGGCGCGCAACATGCGCACCGGGTCCTCGCGAAACCGCGCCTCCGGGTCGCCTATGACCCGCAGCTTGGCGCTCGTCAGGTCGTGAAGGCCGCCGACGTAATCCGTAATGAGGCCCTCGTCGGGATCGTAATAGAGGGCGTTGACCGTGAAGTCGCGCCGGAAGGCGTCTTCCTCGAGGGTGCCAAAAACGTTGCCGTCATCGTTTTCCGTGTCCGCGGAGGGCGCCGCGCGGTACGTGGCGACCTCGACGATCTCGCGCCCGAAGTGAACATGCGCCAGCCGGAAGCGCCGGCCGATCAGACGCGCGTTTCGGAACACCTGGCGGATCTCCTCGGGCCGCGCCTGGGTCACGACGTCGAAATCCTTGGGCTCCTGCCCCAGGATGAGGTCACGCACGCAACCCCCGACTACATAAGCGGTATAACCCGCATCCTTCAGCCGCTCTATGACCTGACGGGCCTGCGGACTGATCCTCCCTGGTATCAAGCCGTAGGATGTGGCATCCACGATCCCCGGCGCCTTACTGATGTCTGTCAAAGGAAAAAGAACCCTCCTGAGCTCAAGTTTGTTTCAATTTGCAGAGAGCCTTGTATAATAGCACCGCTTCGCCGGCGACCAAGAATCGTCGTGCATTGCTCCCTTCGTCTAGTGGCCTAGGACGCTGGCCTCTCACGCCGGTAACAGGGGTTCGAATCCCCTAGGGAGCGCCATTTCCCACGCTTGATATTCGCGCGCCGCGGCCGCACATCACCCCCGAACCGAATCAAAGGGGGATCCATGGCCACGTCGCTTTACACGACCGACGTCACCGAAAGCAACTTCGATCAAGCCGTCCTCGCCCGCTCACGCGAGGCCCCCGTGCTGGTCGACTTCTGGGCGGCATGGTGCGGGCCTTGCCAATCGCTCATGCCGATCCTCGCCAAACTGGCTGAAGAGTACCAGGGCCGGTTTTTTCTTGCCAAGGTCAACAGCGATGAGCAGCAGGGGCTCGCGGCCCGCTTCGGCGTGCGCAGCCTGCCGACCGTGAAGCTCTTCAAGCACGGCGCGGAGGTCGCCCAATTCGTGGGGGCGCAGCCGGAGCGGATGATTCGCGAGCTGCTAGACACCCATATCGACAGGCCTTCCGATGCGCTGTTGGACGCGGCCTTGAACGAGGAAGCCGCCGGCGACCGCGCGGGTGCCCTTGCAAGGCTCGAGGCCGCGCATGAGGCGGATCCGGGAAACGACCGGCTGACCGCCCATCTCGGGCGACTCTTATGCGAGCAGGGCCGGCTCGCCGATGGCGAGGCGGTCCTGAAGGGCCTGTCGGCGCGCGCCCTGGGGGACGCCGAGATCGGGGCGGTGATGGCACGGCTCGAATTCGTGCGCATGGCCGCCGATGCCCCGCCCTTGGCCGATCTCGAGCAAAGCGTCGGCGCGCATCCCGAGGACCTGCGCGCGCGGCTGACGCTTGGGGCGCGCTATCTCCTTGCCGGCCGCCACGAGGAGGCCCTCGAGCAGTGGCTTGCGGTCGTGCGCACCGACCGGCGCTTTGGCGATGATGCCGCGCGCCGGGCGTTGCTTGCGGCCTTCACCATGCTGGGCGGCAAGGGCGATCTCGTGCGCCGCTACCGCAGCCTGCTCGCCGCCGCGATCACCTAACCCGCGCCCACCGCGCGGCCGGCGGACCCGCCGGCCGCCGCGTGTCCGTCCCCGTAATAGGCGACATACCACTCCACGAACCGGTCGATACCGGTCTCCACGGAGGTGGCGGGCTTGAAGCCGAGATCGGCCGCCAGATCGTCGACATTGGCAACCGTCGAGGGGACATCCCCCGGCTGCATGGGCAACATCTCGAATCGGGCCTTGCGGCCAAGCCGCTCCTCGAGCACATGGATATAGCGCATGAGCTCGACTGGCTGGCTGTTTCCGATGTTGTAGAGGCGAAACGGGGCATCGCTGGTTGCCGGGTCCGGCGCGGCCGGCGACCAGCCCTCGGCCGGTCGGGCCGGGCGATCGATGACGCGCACCACCCCTTCCACGATGTCGTCGATATAGGTGAAGTCGCGCACCATGCGCCCATGGTTGAAGACCTTGATGGGGGTGCCCTCCAAGATCCCTTTTGTGAACAAAAACAAGGCCATATCCGGACGCCCCCACGGCCCGTAGACCGTGAAGAACCGCAGGCCCGTGCACGGCAGGCGGAACAGGTGGGCGTAGCTGTGCGCCATGAGCTCATTGGCGCGCTTGCTGGCCGCGTACAGCGACACCGGGTGGGCTGCGCCGTCGTGCTCGGAAAACGGCTGCCGGCTGTTGGATCCGTACACGGAGCTCGATGAGGCATAGACGAAATGCCCGACCCCGCCGTGGCGGGCGCCCTCGAGGAGGTTCACGAATCCCACGATATTGGCATCGACATAGGCATGCGGATCCTTGAGGGAATGACGCACGCCGGCCTGCGCCGCGAGATTCATGACGGCATCGTAATGCCCGGAGGCAAACAGCTCGGCCACCGCCTTGCGATCGGCGATATCCAGACGACGAAAGGTAAAGCCCGGCTGCGCCTCGAGACGCGCAAGCCGCGCCTTCTTCAGCTCCACCGAGTAGTAATCGTTCAGATTGTCGACCCCGGTCACGGTATCCCCGCGCTCGAGCAACCTATGGGCAAGCGCCGAGCCGATAAACCCGGCCGTCCCGGTAATCAAGATATGCATGTCACCATCCTTGCGTCCTACCGCACCATTATAACCGCCAGACCGAAAGCCCGCATGCCGAAAGTGCCGCGGCGTCGAATAGCGCCTTGACGTCGGCGAACACCCCCCCAGGCCTGACCTTGCCCGCCAGGGTCTCCGCGTCCAGGGCCAGGAAATCCGCGTGCGCCACGGCCACCACCATGGCGTCCGCGACCGGCAGCTCCTCCCAAGGCAGCAGCGTAATCCCATATTCCTCGCGCGCCGCGTCCTGGGCCGGCACCGGATCATGCACGAATACCTCCGCGCCGTACGAGCGCAGCTCGTCTATGAGGTCCACGACCCGCGAGTTACGCAAATCCGGACAGTTCTCCTTGAATGTGAGCCCCAATACGTTGACGCGCGCACCCTTCACCGCGCTGCCCGAACGGATCATCTGCTTGACCGTCTGCTCGGCGACATACTGGCCCATGCCGTCATTGATGCGCCGGCCGGCCAGGATCACCTGCGGATGGTAGCCGAGTTTATCGGCCTTGTAGGTCAGATAATAGGGATCGACGCCGATACAGTGCCCTCCCACGAGCCCGGGACGAAACGGCAGGAAATTCCATTTGGTGCCGGCCGCGGCCAACACCTCGCCGGTATCGAGATCCAGCTTGTGAAACAGGATCGATAGCTCGTTCATGAGCGCGATATTGAGGTCGCGCTGCGTGTTCTCGATCACCTTCGCGGCCTCCGCCACCTTGATCGACGAGGCCCGGTAGATGCCGGCATCGATGATCGAGCCATAGAGCGCCGCGACCTTCTCGAGGGTCTCGGCATCGTCCCCGGCGACGATTTTCATGATGCGCGCCAGGGTATGCTCCTTGTCGCCCGGGTTGATCCGCTCCGGCGAATATCCGACATGGAAGTCGCGTCCGCAGACAAGTCCCGAGCGCTGCTCGAGAATGGGCACGCAGACCTCCTCCGTGGCCCCCGGATACACCGTGGATTCATATACCACCACGGCGCCCCGCTTCAGATGCTCACCGACCGTTCGGCTGGAGCGCACGAGCGGTCCCAAGTCCGGCTGGTGCGCCGCGTCTATCGGCGTCGGTACCGCCACGACGATATAATCCGCCTCGGCGATCGCCGCCGGATCCGTTGTCACCATAAGCTCGCCGGCCGCGCGCAAATCATTGCTCGTGACCTCCCCGGTCGGGTCGCAAAAATGTCGATAGCTATCGACCTTCCGTTCGTCGAGATCGAAACCTATGGTACGCCACTTCTTTCCAAAGGCCACCGCCAAAGGCAGGCCCACATAGCCAAGCCCCACCACCGCCACTGTCTTCATCATGCGTCCCTGTCTATCCATGAACCTTCCAGGTCTGCCATTCCAATGGCCAACCGCTTCAGCCCGCCACGCTACTGGCCTTGGATGCCGTCAGCAATAAGCCAAAAGCAGGATGGCGCGCTACGCCACCGGCCCCCACCATGAGCACCTGTTCCCACAGCTGGGCCGCAAAGCCATGAACGGTGCGCGCATGAAAGTCCTTATCACCGGTGGCGCTGGTTTTATCGGTTCCCATCTGGCCTGCCGTCTCGTATCCGACGGGCACACCGTGACGATTTTCGATAATCTCTCGACCGGTAAACGCGAGAACCTGCAAGGACCGGCGGCGGCCGCGCGACTCGTGATCGCCGACGTGCGTGATGGCGAGGCGCTGACGCGCGCAGCCCGCGGCATGGATGCCATCGTGCACCTCGCGGCGGTGGCCTCGGTCCAGGCGAGCATGCACGACCCGCTCGGCACTCATGCTACAAATTTCGGCGGCACTTTGAACGTCCTGCTGGCCGCCAGCGCCTGCCGGGTGTCGCGCATACTCTATGCGAGCTCGGCCGCGGTCTACGGCGATGACGCACCCATCCCGGTCCCCGAGCACGCGCCGTTGGCGCCGCTTTCCCCCTACGCCGCAGACAAGCTCGCCGGCGAACATTACCTTGCCTACTTTGCGCGCACGCGGGGCGTGAACGCCACGAGCTTTCGCTTCTTCAACATCTACGGCCCCCGTCAGGACGCAAGCTCGCCCTACTCGGGCGTCATCAGCCTGTTTGCCGAACGCCTGGCCACGGGCGCGCCATTCGTCCTATATGGCGACGGGCGGCAGACCCGCGACTTCGTGTATATCGACGATCTGATCGAGATATTGGCGCGCGCATTGGCGCGCGATGATCTGTCCTGCGCGGTCATGAACGTCGGGACCGGCATAGAACAAGACCTTCTGGCCCTCGTAGGCGCCTTCGAGAGGATCGCCGGCCGACCGATCGCGCGCGACTTCAGGGCCCCGCGCGCCGGGGACATTCGCCGCTCCCTCGCCGATGTCACGCAACTTCGCCGAACATTCGGTTACGTCCCGCACACCCTTTTGTCCGCGGGCCTTGCGTGCCTCTTGCACGACACCGTGCCGCTCGCGCGCTGCGCTACTTGAACCATCCATGGGCCAGCGCGCCGCGCGGCCTTCTTTCTGGAATCCACGCATCGCATGGCGCGCGAATCTTTGCCATTCGCCACCACATTCCAGATCACTCCGACTTTCGTCCGATGCCTAAGACCTTCGATTTTCCTAACAATGGCGCTTCCGCTCGTCCTCCTCCCTGAGCGGCGCCTTAAACCTTTAAGGCCTTTCTGACCTCCGGCTTTCCCCCCCTAGTCCGGAGGTTTTTTTCGCCTGCCGCCAGCCGAGATCTACCCATGTCGCCGTGCCTCGCAACCCGCGCCGTGGGATTTCCGTCACACCAATGATCTGTCATGGGTCTCTTTATTTCGATCATATTCGTTATGATGTTGCGATTCGTAGTGTTTCCACACCATTAATTTGTGGTTTTTGGTCCCACGAATCACACAATATCGGGCCTTTGTCCGATGACGGACTAAAGTGCATCTCCTAGACTGCCCCCAATGTCGTGCACCTCCAGACGGGGGTGCGTTCTTGAGCATTTCTTCATACGAAAAGGAGACGGGATTCATGCCGAATGAGCGCAAAAGCAAGCGCGGTTTCGCGGCCATGGACGCCAACAAGCAGCGTGAAATTGCCAGCAAGGGCGGAAAGGCCGCGCACGAAAAGGGCACGGCTCACGAATTTACGCCAGAGGAGGCGCGCGAGGCGGGGCGCAAAGGTGGCGAGGCCGTGAGTCAGAATCGTGAACATATGGCGGCCATAGGGCGCAAGGGCGGAGAAAGCTCCCATGGCGGATGGGAGAGCCGACCTCGACAGGGTGGCGAGACCTATTCCGAGGGCCATAAGAGCGAGCCGCAGGTCAAGCGCGGTGAAGGCGAGGGAACGGACGCGGCCGCAACGCACCACGGTGGATCCAAAAGCGAGAAGTCCTCGTAAGATCCGCGCGCGGTCGTAGAGGCCGCGCGAATTTTACCGCAGCGCCTGCAACCCCGCTCGAATCGACATTCTCCCGCCCCCCTGCCAAGCCACGCAAGACAGGCGCAACCGTCGCCGGTCATGCCTTTGGACGCCGTTTCCCGATCAGCCATGGGATCCGTTTTTCAGGCGCCGCGCGATCATCATGGCAAGACGCCATTTAAGCGCGCGTAGCACTTTCGGACTTTTGGTCCAGCTGTGAGTGGATCGAATCGCGTGATTTATGACGCGCAATACCGCCGGCCTTCCATACATGCGCGAGGCCATGTGCAGATATTCGTAGTCCTGGTAGCCGGCCCGTATCATCATGAGACGTATGCTTTGGATGGGTATGTCGCGCTTGCCGCCGATGATCGATGGGCGCCCGGGATAGAAAAGCGTACCGTCGCCATTGCCCCCGAAATGATATTGGTCCTTCCAGGGATTCTTGCGACCCATGCTGAAACCGATGTCCGTGTCATAGTAAAGCTCGCCTTGCATTTTGTACTTCCATGTCAGCCACGGCATGATGCGATTGTATATGGCGGGCTGGTCTATCATGTAGCTCGGCCAGCCGAGACTGCTGCGCTTGCCAACGACCCAACAACCGTGGCTCATGCACGACTGGTACCACCAAAGTTTGAGGTGGTACCGCCTGGCCTCCCTCCCAAGCGCGGGTCGCTTGTTCACGCCATCGAGCCCGTCCACGTCGTTTATGACGGGACACAGGATGCCGAAATCCTTGAGGTCCAGCCTGCGGGCATGGATGGTCGTCACCATGGGCCGGATAGCGTGCGTGGCGCGGCGGATGATGGCCGCGCGCCGGTTGGCAAGCGCGAACTGCGCGCGCGTATGCGGCTCGTCGACCCCCAGCGCATACAAACCGACGTGCCAGTGCTCGTGACGGAAGTGGCGCGCCCATGCCCGGAAATAGGCGACCTGCTCGCGTGGCGGCATCTTGTGGTAGAACACATGCGTCAGCCAGCGGACATCGGTCATGCGCCAGCGCGCGCCATGGGCGGCCTGGCAGCCGGTCATGAACGGCCGCACCTCCTCGTCGTATTCATGCCAATTCAAGGTGAGCCGGCCGCGTGCCCAGCGCATGGGTGCGGGGATGCCGGAGCCCCCGCCCAGGGCGATGCGATCCTTGAGCGCCGCGATGTTGAAAAGCTTTGTCAGGTGCATGAGCTGGGCGTTCGATAAGCGCCCGTAATGGCCGCGGAACACGAGCGAAAGCGGCGCGCCGTCAAAACCAAAGCTCGACGGCAGGGAGGATGTCGCGGGAATGGCAAAGGGCAGGACCCGCAAATGCACGCGCAGCACTCGCGCCTGAACGCGCCCATGGGCGCGGATCATGACCGCCACGGTGCCCCGATAACGGCCGGCGCTCACGGTGCGCGGGACATAGATCTCGATCCAGAAAGACTGCGTGAACCGCGCCGGTACCGTCCACGGCAGGGCATTGCGCCGTTCGTGGTAATAGTTGTCGACCGTCGGAATCAGGGCGTCCGGCCAGAGGCCCACCGGGGCCACGACATTGGTGGGATGCACGGTCCTTATGAAGGCCTCGCGATAGACCGTCATCTGCCACCGGCCGATCGCCGAGGCGTGATCCTCGAGCGCAGTCGGCACGATGCGCAGCACCCGCAAGGGATGGTTGGCCCTGACCGAGATCTGCAAGGCGGCGTATTCGCCGTGAGCCGCGAACAGGTGAATCGCCGGCCGCATCCGGGCTTGGACATCGGGGCGGATCTTGTGCGTGCTGTGCGAGAGCCACACGGACACATGGGCGCAGGCGGTGGCCGCCCAGGACAGACAACCGGCAAGCGCCGCGGCCCTTACAAGGCCGGCGCGGATGGGCGCGCGCCGACGCGATCGATACCCGCATCTGGTGATGATGGGTGCCGGACCGGGGAGTCCGTTTTGCCGGCCGGGCCACGCAAGTTTTGATCGGTCTTCCATGACTTTCCTCATGCTGTCCACCCGCCGCCCGCGGCCAAGGCCCGCTTACACGGCCTTCTTTCGGGTTCGTATTCCCAGTTCCGCGGCATACGAGCGGCTCGTGTTCGAGATCGTGTAGCGCATGCGGACCATGTCGCGCGCGGCCTCTCCGAGCGCCCGGCGCCGCGCGCCGTCGCCGGCGAGCAGCGCAAGCGCATCGGCCATGGCCGGGGCATCTCCCGGCGGGACCAGCATCCCGGTGCAGCCGTCATCTATGACCTCGGGGATCGCGGTAATGCGGGTCGCGACCACCGGCAAGGCCGTGGCCATGGCCTCCAGGACGGCGATCGGCAGGCCCTCGTGGCGCGAACTCAAGACGTAAATGTCGAGCTCGCGCAAGAACGCCGGGACGTTGTCGCAGGAACCGCGAAAGCTTACGAGGCCGCGCAGGCCCAGCGCCTGGGCGCGCTCCTTGAGCTCCGCGGACAGCGGTCCGTCGCCGGCGATCTCGGCGAAAAAACGCACGTTGCGGGCCTTCAGGAGCGCGAGCGCCGCCAGCAAGGTCGGGTAATCCTTTTCCGCCACCAGACGGCCCACCGCACCAATGCGCACCACGGGGCAAAACTCCGCGCGCGGGGCCCCCGGCTTGTAGCGATCGGTGTCCACGCCGTTATAAATGGTGAGCAGGCGCTCCCGAGGGACGCCGAGGGTCGTGAAAAACTCGGCGAGATTGCGCGACACGCAGGTAAAGCGCGTCACCAGGCGGCTTGCGACCGGAAGCAGGCGTTGCATCCATCGCGTACGCGCGATCGTATAGGCGGAATGCTCGGTGTAGACGATATTGAAGCAGCCCGCGAAATAGGCGGGTACGAGCACGTTGACCAATGATCCGAGATGATGCACATGGATGGCCCGCGGCCTTGTCCGACAGAAATAGCGCGCCGTGCGCAGCCAGCGCCCCAAGAGCCTGTGTCCGCCGATATCGAGCAGATCGTAGGGTATGCCGGCCTCCTCGAAGACCTTGATCAGGGCCCCCGAGCGTTCATAGAGGCAGCAAATACGCGTCTTGATCCCGTGGGCCTGCCATTCCTTGCAAAGATTGAAGGCCAGCATCTCCGACCCCCCCACCAGGGGCGCGTAAATCACCTCCACCACCACGTCCTGTCGCTTCATAGACGCCTCGCGTTAAAGCCCGCGGCGCTGGCCGCAAGAGGACTCCTCAATGGCCCTTCCCGTCTTTCGTCCGCGCCCCGCGGGCACCCTGCCATGACGCCGGACGACGATTGACGCGCCCGATGGCGAAGCCCCGCGCCCTCCCGGACGATCGGCGCCGCCCTCATCCGCGGAGCCCGGACCCGGCGGCCTTTCCTGAAGATCGCCGTCATGAGCCGGTCCTTTGGCGCGCGCCCAGCGCGCGGTCTTTGTCGGAAGGGCCGAGGCCCGGCTTCCCCAGAAGCTCATCACAAAGCGCCATGAAATCCCGCGCGCGCGCCTCCCAGGATTGAGTCGCCGCATACGCCAGGCGCCGCGCCTTGTCCGCCGGATCGAACGGGTAACGGGAAATCACCGTCTCGAGGACCGCCAGGTAGCGCTCGTGGCCGCGCGCGCGGCGCACATGCGGCTCATGCGCGGCGAGTTCCGGGATCGGGACCGACACGACCTCCTGGCCCAAAGCCAGGTATTCGAGCAGCTTCAAGGGATTCACGCTCTCCACATGTCCGTCGTCGCGGTAGGCCACGAGCCCCACGTCGAACACCTGTATGACCGACGGCAGCTCGGCATAGGCCACGGGTCCGACGGCGTGGACGTTGGGCAGGCGCTTCAGCAACGAGATATCCACCTCTTCCTTGCCGACCAGGACCACGGAGACCTCGGGGAACCGGCGCGCGATCTTTTCCAAAAGCGCGATGTCGACACGCGCCCCGATGATGCCCTGAAATCCTATGATCGGACGCGGCAGGGCCGACAGCGCCGCCGGCGGCGGGCCCGGGTTTTGAAAATGCGCGACATCCACCCCTTGCGGCAAATAGATCGGCCGTTTCCCTTGCCAGGTCTTGCTGTCGACGAGCGCCCGCGCCGTGACCACCGTGGCGTCCGCGCGCATCAGCATCAGCCGTTCACAGACCTCGATCAGCCGCGCATCCGAGTCGTGCATGCGGGCATAGTCATCCATGCAGAAATAGAGGGTGGCGTCGGGCCGCAGGCTGTTGGCAAGCGCCACGGCGGCCGGGTTGGTGGCCACCAATACCACCTTGTATCCGGCAAAACGCGCCAACACCGGCCGCAACTGGCGGGCGATGAGCCACCCGTTGACCGATCGCACCGACGGCAACCGGTGATAAGGGATGGCGCGTGGATGGACGACCAGCGGACCATCGTGCGCGCGGCGCGGCGCCGGCCGCAGCGCAGCCCATCCTTTATGAACGGCCCGCGCGATATCGCGGCGCGACAGGCGGGGACTGCGCTGGGCGATGCTGTTGATCCAGATCACCGGATGGTCGCGGACCACGACCCCGATGATGTGCGAAAGGCTGCAGGGGTGGCGCCCCCAGTCGGGGCCCGCGGCCACGAACACATAGCGGCGCGGCGCGCTCACTTGACCTTCTCCCAGCGCACCGATAGCCGTCCCGCCAGATAATAATACGATCCGGCGATCGCGGCCCAATTCAACACGCAGAACGCGTAGGGGATATTGAGCCATGGCCGCTTCGAGGGCTGCATGAACACCGCGATCAAGGCCAGTCCATAGAACAGGGCCTGGGCCGCGAATACGATGGCGCGCAGAGGCCCTGGCAGGCCGAAGGCGCCAACCACCATGAACAGGAGCGCGTAAGGCACCAGCAGGCGAAAGACCTTGTGCGACCAGAACTGCCAGGCGATCGGGCTTTGCGGCAACAGCAGGCGCCAATAGCGGGCGATGATCTGGTAATTTCCGGCAAGCGTCCGGCGCTTGCGCACGAACTCGTGGCGACCGCCCTGGGTGGCGCGCTCGAAGGCAAACGCGCGGCGCTCATAGCCGACGCGGTAGCCCTGCTTTATGACCTCGAGCGGGATCGCGAGATCGTCGAGAATGGTGTCGGTCGGCATCGGATGAAACAGCGAACGGCGAATGGCATAAGCGGGCCCCGTGACCCCGACCACCGATCCCACGACCGCCTCCAGGGCGCGAATCGCCTTCTCATAGCGCCAATAGGCCCCGAGGCTGCGGCTAAATCCCGTGTGCAAGGCCACGAGCCCGAGCTCGCCCGAGACCGCGCCCAGGGCCGGATCGGCGAAACGCGCCACCAGTCGCGGCACGGTATCCTCGTCGAACATCTCCCCGGCGTCGGTCATGATGACGATGGGCTCGCGCACCAGACTCATGGCGTAGTTGACGGTCGCCATCTTGCCGCATCGCACGCCGCGGTCGATCACGGTAAGCCTGGGATCGGACACCGAGCGGGCGGCGGCCAAGGTGCCATCCGATGAGCCATCGGACACCACCAGCACGCG
The DNA here is from genome assembly GCA_027335965.1 of Acidiferrobacter sp. The sequence continues at coordinate 13,314 of DAHWGZ010000002.1, read as the reverse complement.
CAACCGCTCGCGCGGATAATGCGAGGCCAGCACCACACGCAGCTTGTCGGCGATCACCGATTGCTCGTTATAGGCCGGGATCACGACCGCGACCTCGGGCGGCGGCGAATCCCAATGCGGGGCGGGGCTTGGCCTATGCCGCCGCGCCAGCACCCACAAAAGGGCCGGGTAGCCTCCATAGGTATACACCGTGAACGCAAACGCCGCCCAGAACAACGCGCTCATACCGCCTCCAGGACGCGGCTGTAAAGGCTCTCGAAACGCTCGACACGCCGCTCCGGGGAGAAGCGCGGATAGAGCGCCTCACAGGCCTTGCGGCCCATGCGCCCCGCCTTATCCGGATCACTCATGACCGACGCCATGGCGCGCGCCAGCGCGATGGGGTCGCCGGGGCGCACCAGCAGGCCGGACACGCCATGAACCAGCATCTCGGGCACCGCGCCCACCGCAGTCGATACAATCGGCAATCGCCATTGCATCGCCTCCAGAATGACGTTGGGCATGCCTTCACGGTAAGATGGCAGCACCAGCATGTCGATATTGGCGTAAATATCCTCGGCGTGCGCCACATGCCCCAAAAAGCGCACGCGGCCGCCGACGCCCTCGGTCTCGGCCTTCTCCTGCAGCACGTCCCGATCCGGCCCGTCACCGGCCACTATCAGAGTGAAGCGCGCCCCCTGGCGCGCCAACCGGCCCGCGGCCTCGAGCAGCATGAGCTGGCCCTTCTCGCGACTCAGGCGGCCGATGCAACCGATCACCCAACCCCTCGTCTGCCAAGCCTGACGCAGCGTCCGGCGCGCCACCAAGGCCTCCCTAGGGCGCTCGACGGCATTCTCGATGATGGCAAGCTTGGCCCTGTGGCGCGGCCGCACCGTGCGCTCGGCAAGCTCACGCGACACCGACACGATGATATCCGCGCGCCTCGTCAGCGCGCGGTCCAGGCGATGGTACAGTCTCACCTTCAAATTCTCCTCGGTGGTCCCATGCATGAATGCGATCCACGGGCGATGCGACAGGCGCCTTACGGCGAGCCCGAATACCGCCTCTTTATAGCCATGGGTCTGTATGATCGCGCCCGGCGGGTCGAGCAGTCCGCGCAATATGGCTAGCGGCCGCAAATCCCAGTGGTGGCGCTGACGCAGGATGGTGACTGGTATGCCGCGTTCGCGAGCGGCGGCGATGAACGGTGATTCCGACTCCTTGGCGTCGGCAAAGGTGCACAGCACGACCTCGAACCGGCCACGCCGGAGCAGCTCGGGTATCACCTGCAAAAGTCCCTTGGCCGGCCCTCCGACGATACGCGTCGATATCAAGACCACGACGCGCGGCACCGCGCCGATATGGGGGTAACGCCTCAGAGTCATGACCTGCATGTCACACCTGCCCGGAACGCGCCCGGCGCGATCGGCCCGGGGGGCCGGACAACACGCGCGCGGGATTGCCGCCCACCACGCTGTTTGCCGGCACGTTCTCCACCACCACGGCGCCCGCCGCCACGATGGCGTTTTTGCCGATGGTCACCCCTTTCAGGATGATTGCGCCCATGCAGATCCATGCGCCATCTTCTATCACGATCGGCCGGCTGCTCGAAGGATCCGCCGGCAGGCCCGCCGCGCGTTGCATGGGGTCGCGGGGATGGCTGTCATAGGCAAATAGCGAGACCCGGTTTCCTATCAACACATCCGATCCGATCGTGACATCGGCGCCGACCGCCACCGAAAAGTGCGACCCGCAATGGCTGCGGTCGCCTATGACAAGACGCGGATTGACGAATACCTTGGCGCCCACCAGCGTCGATGTGCCATGCATGACGACATTCTCGCCTATGGCTATGGAAAGCCCGCCCCAGATGGACGGGATGCCATCGAACAAACACAGGCCGCGGCCACAGGCCTGGCATTGGCGGCGAAATAGCGGTTCGTCATAGAGCTTGCGCTTGATCCAGCCCCCGACATGGCGGCGCGCCACGCGCTCCTTGGCCAAAAGGGCGTAAAGCAAGGGCACCTCCGGGACATTCAGGCGCTGCATCCCCTTGTAGCCGCGGTACAGGGCATCGGCCAGCAGTCCCTCGCGCCTACGCACCCGGTCGAGATATGACATTTCCTTCCCTCATCACCGTATAGCGGTATACCCGGTCGGCGGCAATGATCGCCCCCATCTGTATATACAGAATCACCGCGTACGCCTCGGACAAAAACGATGCCGTCACGAAGTACGCGAACAGCGCCAACACCAGCGATAGGCCGATTCGCGACATGTCCTCGTAGGACTTGTTCTTGCGCAGCCTGTTGGCGGTCTGCATGCCACGCTTCAAGAGCGTCAGAAACACGATCCCCCCGAGGATGCCAAGCTCGGCCGTCGCCTCGAGAAGCGCGTTGTGGGCATCCATCCAGCGCTCGCCGATCACGTCCTCCACGATGTGTCCTTCGGCGATCGGAAAATTGCGCATGCCGACCCCGATCGGGTGGGTCTTTATGATCTTCAGGCCGCGTTTCCAGATCGCGATGCGCCCGGTGCGCGCCGTCAGGTTGTAATCGTTTTGAATATGTACCAGGGTATCCACCGCATGGTGTACCTTGGGCGGCCCAAATTCGTAGGCGCCGACCACGACCGCCAGGGCCACGAACGCGCCGCCCAGGACGGCGAGCCCCGCGCGGCGCCCGAACCGCATGTACATGTACAACATAAGCACCGCCGATATGCCGAGATAGCTGCCGCGCGAGACGCTCATGAAGATCGCGAACACCAGCATGATTCCGGCCGCCCACTTGAAGATCTTGCCGATGCCGCTCACCGGCAGGCCGAGCAGCATGCCAAAAGCGATCACCGAGGTCATCGCGATCTCGTTTTTTCCGAGGTGCACGATCGTGATCTTGTGATCTCCGTAATGCAGAAGGATCGCGTCCAGGATCAGGGTATTGACGATGATCGTCCACAACAGGCGGCGGACGTCCTTCGGAGTCCTCGTGGTCACGATCAGCAAAACGATCAGGACCATGTCCTTTAGGTAATTGCCGAACAGAAACCGCGCGCTTCCGCCTGGCCATATCGCGAACGGTATGGTAATGAGACCCATGAAAAATAGCCCCATGTAGGCGCGCATGATCGGGTGGCTCAAGAGTCCCTCCTTCCAGCCACCCCCCTCGAACAGCAGCGCCAGAACGGAAAGACCGATCATGACCTTGCCGATCTCGAAATGCCCGAGATGGGGAAGGTTGCCGATTTTCGCCAAGAAAACAAACATGGACGCGAGCGTCAGGCGGTTGGCGAGTGGCGTCTCGATGATGCGCGCCGTCTCCCACGGGCGGGGGGCGCCACCCGGTCTCGGTTTCGTTCGCGCCGCTTGCGGCATTAGCATCGCTATTCCTCCTTATCGACTCAGCTTTGAACACGGCCTACGGCCAGGCGCCAGGCACGCGGTACGGACCACAGGCGCAGCATGGCTCCAAGACCCAGATAGGCGATGCCCATGAACCACGGCGCTACCGGGAAAAAGGCCAGCGCCACGAAATAGGCGATGGCGGCGCGCATCAAGAGGCGGGACGGCAGGACGTCGATCCCGCGGCGCTTCATGTCGAGGCGCTGGACCACGGTCAACACCGTCCAGCGCAGCACCACGGCCCACGCCACGCCGATCAGGCCGAAGGCGCGCGCCAGGAAAAACACCGCCGAGGCGTAGATGACAAGCGCCACGACCTGCGCGCGCATGTTGCTCGTGGCCGAATCGCGCGCCACGGCGAGACTCGACTGCACGAGCTCGACGGCCTTCACGAGGATCACCGCGGTGAGTACCGCGAACACCGGGAAGGCCTGCGTGTAATTGCGGTTCAAGACGAGCGGCATGACCCACGGCAGGACGGCGGCCGCGGCGAGGCCCATGAGCGGCAGAACAGCGAGATTGATACGCACGATCTCCAGGGCCTGGGCGTGACCGGCGCCGTGATCGGCCTGCGAAAAGTGCGACAGCAATACCCGCGAGAGCATATGGACGGGCTTGTTCAGCACGTTGAACAAGGTGAGCGCGAGAACATAGACGCCGAGATCCGCAAGCCCCAGGACGTGGCGTATCACCAGGCGGTCGGCCAGCTCCCCTATGGCGAACACCGCGGATCCCAGAAACACCGGCATGGCCGTGCCCCAGAACGCCCGCCGCCAGGCACCGGGCCAACGCAGCCGCGGCAATCTTCGCGTGAGCCCATAGGCCACCATGACGAAAGCGGTGCTATAGGCCCCCAGCACCTGGCCGAGTATGGGGGCCCAATAGCCGTGATCGGCAAGCAGCAGCGCGAATATCCACGCCGAGGTCACGAGCGAGGCGAACACCAGCACGAGCGCCTCGCGGCGCCTCCACAGGCGGGCGCGCGCGGCACTCAAGCCGACGCTGAAGACCTGATAGGCGGGCAGCGCGAACAGCGCTGCCGCCAGGACCTTGAACGACAGGAGATAGGCCACGCCCGCGGCGACATACAAGAGGCCCGAGATCCCGGCCAGCCTGAGCACCATGAACGCGAGGAATTCCCCGTCGTCCACCGCCCCGCTCGCCACCCACTTGACGGTCGCCGGCGCGAGCCCAAAGCTCGATGCGTAGGCGCCGAACAGAAAATACGCCTGAAACAAGCCGTAGATTCCCAGGTCGGCGCGCGACATGTCGCGGCTTATGAGGACCGTAAGACCGAAGGTCACCACCGAGGCCGCGACATTGGCGCCATACAAGGTGCCCGCGTAACGCATGATTTCGCGAAGCGTCACGGCGTCCCCGCTTTGGCGTTCCGCCATGCATAAGCCTCGGCTGGCGTAGCGTCTCGTGCCCATGCTCCATTCATGCAAGATCTCCGCCCATCCGTGGGCTGTGAGCGTGCTTTAGCCGGCCGCGACCTCGGCCTTGTCCGCGTAACGCAGGAATCGCGCCGGATTGCCAACCGCCGTCGAGCCGCCGGGCATGGCCTTGGTGACCACGCTCCCGGCGGAAACGATGCACTGACTACCGACATCGGCCATGATCAGCGACCCCTCGCCAAGCCAGCTCCCATCGCCGATCCGAACCGGTTCCAGATGGAGGTCATTGGCGCGGAAGTCGCGCCCCCGCCGGCCGCCTCCATGCTGGTACTTGCCGCTTAATACCGACACCCGGCTCGCCACCATGACCCGGTCGCCCAAGCGCGCCGTCCCGATGATGGTAAAGCTGCCGATGCCCACGCCCTTTCCGACCTCCGCCTCTGGGTGGGAAAAAAACGAGCCGAAGCCGACCGCCAGGTCGTAGTGGCACACCTTGAGCGTCTTCATGTAAAACGATGCCCGAAGAAATTGGCCGATGCGCCCCGGCCACAGGCTCAAAAGCTTCGCCGAGACATCGAAGGCCCGTTCCGAGCCGAACACGCGATAGGCCAGGACCGACGGGACCCAAAACGGCCAGGTGACGAAATGGACGAGCGATACGACCACCGCCTTCACTTCGTATCGCATGGCGTTTCACTAGCCCCCATAAGGATCGGGGGCTCATGCAGGTAGCGTGTCGTCCTGCGCTTGGCCTCGATATCGGCATAGATGCGCGCCGCCGCCACCTGGCCCACCCTCAAGGCCGCGGCGAGTTCGGCGGCGCTGCGGCCCGCATCCCGGTAGGCAAGCGCCACATCGAGCTGCGCGTAAGGCAGCGCGAAATAGAAATCCTCCTGTTCCTGGGGGAGACTGTAAGTATCGCTCGTCGGGATCGACGCCACGATCTCGGGCGGCAGGCCCATATGCCGGGCGAGCCCATAGACCTGTGTCTTGTAGAGGTGCGCTATGGGCTTGATATCGGCCGCGCCGTCGCCGTTCTTCACGAAAAACCCCTGATCGTACTCGAGCCTGTTGGGCGTGCCCACGACCACGTAGTTGAGCCGGTCGGCATGGTGATACTCGACATTCTTGCGGGTGCGCTGCTTGAAATTGGTGGCCGCCACGATTTCGAGATATTCCTTGAGGCCCAGACGCCGCTCGATGCGCTCGCCATTGGGCTTGGCCGCGATGACGTGGAAATGATTGAATTGCCCGGACAGGCCGCCTGTGATCACGAGCTTGTTGCGCCACCCATCACGATACTCGGGGACCACGGCGCGAATCGCGGCATCGCGTCGCTCATAGCAGTCGAGCGCCTCGAGCGCGCCCGTGATGTCCTTGCGCTCATGGGGCACGCCCAGCACGTCGACCACCTGCATGGCGAGCCGCTCGGAATCGGCCGAGGACTCCCGTTCGGGCAGCAACAGCGCGAGCACGCGCTGCGGCCCCAAGGCATGTGCCGCGAGCGCGCAGCATACCGCGCTGTCCACGCCCCCCGACACGGCCACCACCGCGCCGCGTTTACGAAAACGCACCACGGTCTCCTTGAATCGCCTCGCGATCGCCCCTATCTCCCGATCGTAATCGAGAGCGAGCAGCGCGTTTCCCTCGAGTTCCTTGGCCGCTTCCATGGCGTGACTCCTAAGCGGTCATGGACGACGCTCGACGGAACGTCTTGCGCGCAATGAACTGCTCGATCGCATCGAGACTGTCGAGGTTGTCCGGGGTCATTTCCGCGTCCTCGACCCGTATTCCATAACGCTCCTCGAGAAAGGCTATGAGCTCGATCACCCCCGTGGAGTCTATGATCCCGAGATCCAGAAACGAGGCGTCGCCCGTGAGCGCCCCGTCCTTCAGGCCCATGAGGAAATTCTCCGAGATGTAATCCTTGACGCAATCCCTTACGCTTGTCATCGCACGTGCTCCCGCTCTGCCTTAACAGGTTGTTTTGCCAGTGCCGCGGCGGCGCCCGCCTCGTCTTTTTCCTGCGCGCGCGCCGCCGCGGCAAGACCGGTCTTACGGATCTTTCCCGTGTCCGTCTTCGGAAGCGCCGCCACGATGTGCACGACCTTCGGCACCATGTAGCTCTCCAGATGCTCATGGCAGTGGCGCACGATATCCTGCTTTGTGACCGGCGCCTTGGCGTCGACCGCCACGAACGCGTGGATGGCCTGACCCAGGACTTCATCATCCACGCCTATGACCGCCGCCTCGCGGACCGAAGGCATGGCATACAGGACGTTCTCCACCTCTTTCGGGCTCACCTTCTCGCCGCGGCTTTTTATGATGTCGTCCGAACGTCCCACGAAGTAGAGATAACCGTTCTCATCCATGTGAAAAACGTCCCCCGTGTGCAGAACCCGCTCGCCCGGATAAGGGCCGGGCTTCAAGCGCTGCGCCGTCTCCTCGGGACGCCGCCAATAACCGCGCATGACGTGACTGCCACGGACCACGAGCTCCCCGACGGAGCCCGGCGGCAAGCGGCGGCCATCGGCGTCAATCAGATAGATCTCCTGATTGGGCATGCCCCGGCCGACACTGGTGGGCCGATTCTCGATCTCTTCCGGCGCCAGGTAGGTCACGCGCTTGCACTCGGTCAGGCCATACATAGAAAAGATCCGGGCCTTGGGAAAACGCGCCTTCAGGCGCTTTATGTGCCCAGGCGGGAGACTTGCCGCGGTATTGGTAATCGTGCGCACGGCCTTCCAGTCATAAGCATCCAGCATGCCCTCGTGCCCGAGCAGCATGGAAAATATGGTCGGGACGCCCGGAAATACCGTGACCCGTTCGCGCGCCATGACCTTTACGACCGCCGCCGGAAACGCAAACGATCGCTCCAGGATCACGCTGGCCCCGACCATAAAGCCCATCAAAACCTGATAAAGTCCGTAATCGAAGGCAAGCGGCAGGCCGCATAGAATGCGGTCGGCCGCAATGAGGCCGAGATAACCAGACACCGACCGCGCCGCGCTCACCATGTTGTGATGCGTCAACATCACGCCCTTGGGTGTGCCTGTGGAGCCGGATGTATAGATGATCGCGGCAAGATCCTGGTCGATCGTGCCCACCGCCGGGCATGCGCCGGTGGTCGTCATCTCGTCCATGACACGCTCGCCGTCTTTTGCGTCGTGCCCATCGCCACCGCTTACGATCACCACCCGCGGCCTGTAGGTCTCCCAAGCGCTTTCGAAGACGCGCCGCAGGTGGCTATCGCCTATGAACGCCGTAGCCTCGGCATCCGCAAGGATGAATGCAAGCTTATCGCACTTGGTAAGCGGATTGATTGGCACCATAACCGCGCCTGCTTTCAGGATCGCATAAAGCGCGACGACCGCCGCCACCGAATTGTCCATGAACAGCGCGACGCGATCGCCACGCCCCACTCCATCTTTCACCAACGACGCCGCCAGCGCGTCGCTACGCCGGCTGACCTCCCGGTAACTGACCCGTATTTCCGCCGACACCAACGCCTGTGCGTCTGGATTCTCCGCGGCCCTTCTTGCAAATGCATCCTGCAACAGCATCCCTGCCCCCAATTCAGCCTGCCCGCACACTTGGCAGCTCATCTATCATGCACGTCCCGGAGGCATCGCCCTCCACGAACTGCTCGTGAAGCAGCATCGTGGAATAGATGCCCACAAAGGCCATGTTGTCCGCGAAACCTATTGCCTTTCCCTGGCGGCACTTCTCGAACAGCTTACCGGCGGCCTCAGCATCGAAGTATCCGACTTCCAGGAGTCGCTTTTTTTCAAAGGCGCGCGCCACGCCCTCGTCAGGGATCCCCTTATGGAAGAAACTTGCGCTATCGGGGGCCCTATACGGCTGTTTGGGACGGTCGCAGATAACGTCGGGTATGCGTCCGCGCCCCAGGCGCTTTAGGATGTATTTTTCCTTCAGGCCCATGAGCTTATAGCGCGCCGGCAACCGATTGGCGTACTCGATGACCTTGGTATCGAGGAAAGGCACGCGCGTCTCGACACTATTGGCCAGCGCGACCCGGTCTCCTTGCGAGCCAAGAAGATAGCCAGACAGTAGCGTACGCGCCTCGATGCATTGATCGACACACAAGGCATCCCAAGCGCCGTGATCGGCCGGCAGCAAGGTCCGCCCCTCCTCCACATAGTCGAAATCCATGGCCGCCCTCAGATCCGGATGGAAAAATTGCAGGCTGCGCCGCGTCGTCTGCCACCGCGGCCAGTGCCCGAAACCCGGATATCCAGCCTGCTCGAGACCCTGCCCGAAGAATTTTTGCGCATAGGCCGCGGACGCCGCCGGATGGGCGTTCAGGTACGGGTAGAGGCGCGTAAGGAGCGCGGGCCGCATGCGCGATCGCGGCACGCGCGCCCAGAAACGGCGCACCCGCGCCTCGCGAAATATGTCGTAGCCGGCCAGCGTCTCGTCGGCTCCTTCTCCCGTGAGCACGACCTTGATGCCGGCCTCATGCACATGACGCGACAAAAGCATCATGGGAACGGGCGCCGTGCGCAGCATCGGGCTTTCGGCATGCCATACGGTGCGCGCGAAGGCTTTCGCGATGTCCATGGTGGTCACCGTGACCTCGGTGTGGCGCGTGCCATGACGGTCCGCGACCGCGCGCTGATAGACACCCTCGTCGAACTCCCGATCCGCGAAGCGCAGGGAGAATGTAGGTGGCGGGACATTCAGGATTTCCGTCATGTACGCCACGATCATGGCGGAATCTATGCCGCCGCTTACATAAGCGCCGACCGGCACGTCGGAACGCACCTGACGCTCGATTGCCGCCCGCAAGGTCTCATCCAGGCCCGTCACGCATTCCTCGCGGCTCCGCATGTCGGTGGCCGCGCGATGCGTGAATGCCCAATCCCAGTAACGGTGCTGCCGCTGACGACCGTCCGCGTCGAATACCACCACACACCCCGGGCGCACGCTTTGCACGCCAGCAAACACGCTCCCAGGCTCCGGCACACCCCAGTAGGTAAAGACCCGCGCCACGCCACCCCAATCGAGCGCGCGCGGAATCTCCGGGCAGGCGAATAAGGCCTTCACCTCGGACGCGAAATACACACGCGAGCGCGCGCGGTGAAAAAAAAGTGGCCGTATGCCTACCCGGTCCCGCGCCAGCACCAGCCTTCGCCGCCGGACATCCCAAATTGCGATGGCGAATTGCCCATTCAGGTGCCGGGGGAAATCGTCGCCGTACTCCTCGTAGAGATGCACGATGACTTCGGTGTCGCTGTGCGTTGAAAACGCATGACCACGCTTTTTGAGCAGCCGCCGCAGCTCTATGTAATTGAATATCTCGCCGTTGAACGTCACCCAGACGCTGCGACTTTCGTTGGCCAGCGGCTGCGTACCGCCGGCAATATCGATAATGCTAAGCCGCGCGTGCCCAAGACAGCAGCAGCTGTCGATATAACATCCTTGGCCGTCCGGACCCCGATGGCGAATGCGCCACACCATGTCATCCACCTCGGCTTTTGCCGGCGGCTTGCCGCCTGAAAAGGCCACTATTCCCGCGATACCGCACATACGTCGCCCTCTCAAGCCTGGTGGTGTGTGTAAAGCCTTTCCATCTCGGCGCTCACCTGCTTCAAAAATTGCTGTACCTGGTTTTCACTAACCCTAAGCGATATGCGATTGCGCCGCTGGAGAATGGTCACCATGCCTTTTAATAGCGTCTCTATGCCATCGAGACGCGGCTCCATGGACGCCACCGCCCTAGCAATATCCTCAAGATCTCGATCACGCGTACCGGGGGCGCCATCGCCGACCATGGACGGCGTCGCTCGCGGCGCCTGACGCGAACGGGCGCTAAACGGCTTCCATTGCAGCTCGAGGACGGCGGACTTTACCATCACCTCATCGACCCCCTCGCTATCGTCGGCAAAGGCACAGGTCAGCGCCGTATCACACAGGGTGTTTATGAGGCGCGGTATGCCTCCGGTGTACTCATAAATGACCGGAATGGCATCACGCGCAAACAAGGCCTCCGGGTTCACGGCCCCGGCTATACGCAGCCTGTGGTACACATAGTCTGCTGCCTCGGCTTCCGTGAGCGCCGCAATATGAAAACGCAGCCGCACCCGCTGCGTGAGCTGCTCAAGCCCAGGCGCATCGAGAGTCTCGTTCAGCTCGGGTTGGCCCACCAAAATGACATGGAGGATTTTTTGCTTCTCTGTCTCCAGGCCCGACATCATGCGGATCTCCTCCAACACCCGCCTGTTTAAGTTCTGAGCCTCATCAACGATGAGCACAAGCTGCTTTCTTTTGAGGAAGCTCTCGACGAGAAACGACGACAGCATATCCATGAGCTCGACCTTCCCGGCATTGAACGGATTCAGCCCGAACTCGACAAGCACCGCCTGCAGAAACTGGGTCTCATCGAGCTGCGTCTGAAAGATCTTTGCCACGACCACAGAGTCGTCGAACTCCGACAGAAGCTTTCTTATGAGCGTCGTTTTCCCGGCCCCGACCTCGCCCGTTATGACGACGAATCCGTCGCGATTGCGGATGCTGTAATCCATGTACGCCTTGGCCCGGGAGTGCGCGGCGCTCATGTACAGGAAATCCGAATCCGGCGTGATTTGGAATGGGTGCTCCTTCAAATGGAAATAATCGAGATACATGGCTAGTAGAAGATCGAGTTGGTGTAATGAACGAAAGGATCGGTGCGCATGCGGTTCGGGTTCGTGAGGTACGAGATCCCCACAATGGCCCTCCACTCGGTATAGGAAAGCACCGAGTCCGTGCTTATGCCTCGATCGTACATCCCCTCTAGGCTTACGCTCAGATCCGGCGACAGACGATAGCGGACACGCATGCCGCCGCCGTAATCACGCGTATTGGCGTTGTAATCCAAATAGTGCACTTTGACGTAGTCCCCAAACAATGAATCCGTCCACCGCTCGGAAATGTCGTAGCCGATGTTGAACACGCCGCCCTCGAGCTGCTGACTCAGGGTTGTGGTCAAATAGTGAAGGTGTTGCCAAAAGGCGGTGACGCGGTCCACGCCATAGGCACGACGATACTCATAACCAAGATTGGCCATGCGCCCGTAGTACAGGCCTCCGCCGACGATTTGCGAGGGATTCGTGGCGATGGGCACGATCAGGTTTGGCGCTGGCGCCTCCAAAAGCGCATAGCGGCCGGCGTCCCCATAGCTGCGGTCGGCCGCTGCCGTGAGACGCGAGCGCGGACCCAGCCGGTCGGTCAGGGCAATGCGCGCGAGCGTGCCATTCAAGGTATGGCTTTGCCCTGTCTGCTCGATGCGGGTACGGCCTCCCTGGGCTGTGACGCCGACGCCATCGATGCGCGTATCAAGCCCCAAGAACATGTCCTGACGCCGATAATCCGGGTTCACGATGGTGTTGTTGTAGCGCACTATCGACGGCACATAATTGATAGACGCCTCCGTGGTGCGCGAAAACGCATGCACGAAGCGGGTCTCGGCCAGCCACCGGTAGTTGCTGGTGGAATAGGTCTGCGGAAAGGTCGACGGCTCTTTCTGGTAATAGAAGTTGCGGTAACGCAGGTCGACTTTGAAGGCGTCGATCGGATCGACATACCAAGAAAAATTGGGGCCCGCCGAGAACGCGTTGGTGTTTTGAAGGTTCGTCGGCGTCATCACAAACCGCGGATCTATCGGTGCTTGCGTAAAGATGTCGCGCTCAGACAAACTAAACACCTTCGGCAGGACGATGTAATGAGTGAGCGAGTTCACCCCAAATAACACATCGTTCCCGTATGTCCCGCGCGTGAACACGCGCCCCATAGCCTCAAGATCTAAATGGGTATCGAGATGCCGACCGTGCTTTTGATAGGAAAAAAGCCCGCGAAACACATTGATATATTCGTTTTGCTGGTTCGTATTGGATCTATAAATGTTGTTCGTATAGATCCCGTTGTAGCCTAGCCCATACTCGATATGAGCGGCGTTTGCCCTCATGGACATGGCCATAAGGGCAAACGACCCTAATCCCAGCACCCTAGCAATGCGGGTAGATTTTTTAAATTTACGCACGCCATTAATTCCAGATGACGCGACGTGGCTGCGGCTCGTCGTTGAAGACGACGCCCAGGAATTTCTCCTCGTCAATTCCTTTCGCCACGCCCCAGATCTGCGACTCCGTCACCTTGCCGTAGGGAACGACCAGCAATACGAAGTCGGCGATCTCGGCCAGCACGGAGGCGTCGGCGGATTCCGCTGGAGAAGCGGCATCGAGGACGATGTAGCGATCCGGGTAGCGGTCCCGCAAGTGCGCGATCAGATCACGCATGCGCCGTGAGTCGAGATGCTCGGTCCCGGCATCGCTTTTGCGGCCGGCCGGGATCAGCCGAAAGCGCGGCAACCCTCCTTCGTGTATGATCTGGCCCACCTCGACGTCTTCAGCCTCGAGGTAGTCGGTCAGTCCGTAGTGAATGTCACCGCCAGCCAGACGATCCTGCTGGGGATCGCGCAGGCGGCAATCGACCAGCAACGCGGTCTTGCTTTCATCAAAAGCAAACGCTGCGGCAAGA
>DAHWGZ010000029.1 GCA_027335965.1 Acidiferrobacter sp. | reverse complement strand
TCATGGGTCTTCAAGGTCGACGGGCTGCGCAAATGCTGCACCTGGCCGCTCCGCAAGGCCTGCGCCACCGGTCCCTCGACGGGCGGCCCCTCGAGATCGCGATGGAGTGGGAACACGGTATCCACGGGCAACCCGCGCGCCTCGTCGTCGCGATAGCCGGTGAGACGCTCGGCCTCGGCGTTCAAGGCCCGCACGCGGCCCTCGTGATCGGTGACGATGACCCCGTCCCCGATACTCATGAGCGTCACCCGCCAGCGCTCGCGCTCCTCGCGCAGCGCCGCGGTGCGCGCCAGCACCAGATTCTCGAGGCCGGCATTCAGGCGGTCGAGCGAGGCGGCATGGCGTTGCGCCTCCTGCATGGCATAGACCCCGGCGGCGGCAAACAACGCGAGCAAAAGGCCGCTCGTGAGCATGATCGCCGGCAGGCCGACTGCGATCTTGCGCACGATGCGCGCCCCGGGGGTCACGGCGATCGTAAGACTCTGCCCCAGAAAGCGCACACGACCGGTATGCCGGTAGCGGACCGCGCCCGGGCGCCCGCGCACGAAGAAGCGCTGGCCATGCAGGCGCACGCTGACGTGATAGCCCTGCCAGAGATTGGCCACCAGGCGCGAGAGCAGGCCGCGGGTATCGAACACGCCTCCGAGATAGCCGACGAAGCGGCCATGGATGCGCACCGGCGCGACCACCACGAAACCGCGCCCGCCCTTGAAGAGCGGAATGAGCGAGGTCATCGCCGGACGATTCCTGATGCGCGCGCGCTCGAGCACCAGGGCCCGGCGCGGGTCGGCATCCAGAAAGCGTCCCACGACCCGGGGGTGGCCGGCATCGGGCGCCCGCCACACCACCCGCGACGAGGGCGCGACCCAGATGACGGCCCGCAGGCCCGGCACTTGTTGTTGCAATAGCCGCGCGCCGCCCTCGGCGCGCGCCACCGTAGGCATGCCGAAGGCCTTCCAGCGCGCGGCCATGCGCGCCACCGCGAGCGGCCGGTGCTCTTGCGCGCGGATCTGGTCGGCGACCCCCTGCAAGACGCCCGCGGTCATGCGCATGAGCTCATCGTCTTCGTAGGTATTCACCGCCAAAGTCAGCACCACGGTGAACGTCAGGAGCATGGTCGCTGTGACGAACGCAAGCCCCAGGCGCCGCGTGCGCAGTTCCGCCCAGCCGCGCGCCAGCACCGCGGCGCCCAGCGTGAAAAGCGCGAGCGAGCCGGGCAGCGACACTTCGCGCAGGGCGCGCCAGATCGGCCACAGGGGAGTCAGCTGGCCGATCAGCCCGGCGGCCCCCAGGGCCACGAGCAGGGCGCCGGCCGCAGGCCCCGGGGCGCATGCGCGAACGAGGCCCGCGAACACCGTGGCGTAGCTCGCGACCATGAGCATCGCGCAACTCAAGGGCGATAAGCGCACCGGCTTATGAAAGAATGGCGGGGTGTGGGCCGGCAACCACAGCGGATGGTTGATGCCGATATGGGTACGCGCGAGCTGGCTTACGGCCGCGAGCGTGCTGTAGAGCACGACCGGCAAGGCCACGAGCACGGCCGACCGGAACAGGCCGCGGTAGAGCAGCACGAGCCCCAGCCCCACGAGCACCAGCGACACCGCGGCATTGAACGGTATCGGCGCGAGATGGCGGTTCCATTGCACCAAATCCGGACGCAACGCCAACCATCCCCACAACGCGCTTGCGCCGATGAGGATACTTGCGAGCGCCGCGATCAGGACGATGCGGGGGCGCAGTGCCGGTGTCTGAGCGGGAGGCACGAGGGATTCACGGGTTCCGGGCGGTCATGGCAACCCCGGCTATGCTACCCCAAGCGTGAAGCCCTGGGGAAGCGACGCGCCTCCGCCGCGCGGCCCCGCCGCGGGCCTTCATGCGATAGACCACGCCCGGCTAATGGCCGCCCACGAAACGGGGGTCGTCTTGCTTCACGCGCCCGGCCCCGAGCGGATCGTGGCCGTAACGGTTGTCGCCGACCGCCCCCGGCAATACCAGAAAGATGAACACCGCGACGTTGATCGCCACGGTCGCGACGAGCGCAAGCATGAGTCCCCAGTGGCCGCCACTTATGAGCGCGCGCGCGAAATGCCGGAGCCTGTGAGTGGCCAGGGCCGACATGACATCGACCCCCAGCGCCGCCTCGGTCAGCGCCCCCATGAGCATGCTCGCTGCGAGCCACCAGCCATTGCGCCCGACATCATGCAGACGCCGGACCTCGGCGGACACGAACGGAAAAAAAGAATAGATCGCGAATAGGCCCACCGCCAGGGCCAGCCACTCGACGGGCCATGACGGCGGCGCGCGCGACGTCCGGCCCTGCACGAGAAGCTCGAAGGCGGCCTCCAGGACGAGATAGTACAGGGCGAACCACCAGAATTCCGAGCGGCTCGCGCGCCCGCGCTTATGAAAACTCTTGCGATAGCATGTCGAGATCGCATCGATGGCGTTCATGTCGCACCCCCGTCTCTCGTCCCCGCCTCCCGGCCCCTGAAAGCCCCCATCTCCCCCGGCCAGAAGCCCGTGACGCGGACCATGGGGCGTCGATTCATCGCGCCGCGCCCGGCGCGCACCGCGGACCCAGCCAACGCCCGCGGCCAGTGACCACGATCACGTGGCGTATCCCGGGCCCCGTGATCGTCGAGCGCTCATGAACAGTATAGGACTTGCGATCCGGGCTCACCCGGTAATCGAGGTGAATGGCGTCGCGCATGGCGTGCGCCGCGCAGACGACGTCGACGGTCAGCCCTCCGGCATCGTTGCGCACATGCGTCTGGCTGCAATGCATTCGGGGCGGCGCGGGCGGCGTGGCGAACTTCCGCCCCTTCGGCACGCAGCCTATGACCGGACGCGCGGCCGCCGCCGCCATCTGTGAGCTCATGCCGGGCATCTTGATGACCATGCGCGACTGCCATTCGCCTGGCAACGGCGTGCGCCCCCACGCGGGAATCGCCACGGCGAGACCGACCACCGACACCGCCACCCCATGCATCGTCCGAAGACGCCCCATAGATCCCCCGCCCCGGTGTCCCCGGGGTCGTAAACCTCTTGGGCGCGCACCCCACCCCAGCCGCGCCTTGGGAAAATGGTCCGTCCGCGCTTCGATCTTGTCAATAGGGTACAGCCGTGCACGTCTCGGCGCCCGAATCGCTCCTGCATGCGCATTCGCGCGATCGCTTTGATCTCCGCTGCCAGCCCTTAATCCCCGCCAGGGCGCTTGTGCCGCGCGCAGACGGCCTGGGCGGGCCGGCCGGGCCCGCCCAGGGCCCGATGCGCTAGGACGAAGGCCCGCCCGGTCCCGTGGACGTGGGCTTGTGTTCGTCCATCCGCGCCTTGATACGCGCCGCCTGGCGCCGGACCGCACCGAGTCCCTCCAAGCCGATGCCATCGCTCACCGATTCGTAGATCCATATCACGCCCAGCATATGAATGAGCGCCACGACCGCGAACGCCAGATACCAGACCAGCGCCGTGGACACGCCGGCGGCCCCCAGGCCCTGGCCCACCAGGGACCTCAGCACGGAGGCCATGGGCCCCATCCCGCCATATGCGCCCCCACCCATGCCGCCCTGGTAGCCCATCGTGGACCTCAGGGCCTCGACGACATACATCCCGGCCACGCTGACGTTTCCGACTCCCACCATCGCGAACAGGAAGATCGCCACCGGCATGACGATCAGCCCCAACACCAGAAACCGCATGAACACATCGAGCGGACGCTTGACGACAATGGTCACGGCCCGCGTCAGGGCCGCGATCATGCCGTCTCCGTGCCACAGCCCCGCCAGCGCCAGGGGCGCGGCTAAAAGCAGCACGGTCAATGCCAAGGCCAGGGCCAAGACCGAGGGGCCCGCCAACAGAAAGGCGAATGCCCCGCCGATACCGGGGATGCGCGCGAGGAACGACAACAGGAATACCAACAGGAGCACGAGCGCATAACCGATCCCCAACGACACGAGCGCGCCGATCGCCGCCAACGTGACCCTGAGACCCCCGAGGAAGGCGTTCACGAACGGGCGAATCGGGCGATCGTAGGCCTGATCCGCCAGCATCAGGCCGCTGCCGTTCGCGCCCATGACCGCCACCACCAGCGCCACGAGCCCCATCAGCATGGCCAGGGCGATCCGCCCCCCACCCCCCACGGCCAGTTCCGAGCCCCCGATGATGGCAAGCCCGGCCACCGCGAAGCTCCCGGCCAGCATGACCAGCGCCCGCCAGTTGTACAAGGCCTCGTAACTGCGCAACAGCACGCCCAGATTATCCGCCGCCTTCGTCTCCATACAGCCTCCCATTGTTTTTATGCCACACCTTTTTGGTCCGCGCGCGCCATCCTCTATGAGACCCGTCCTGATCGAACGATAGGATCGGGATGGTCGTATTTAAGACGATTCTTATATTTAGAGTGTGTTTTATGCCACATTATAGGAATATTCGTCGCTTTCCTATCACAGAGGCTCCCGCGATAAAAGACGTTTCCTGACATATGCCAAAGAGGCGGGCCCTACACAGACGGCGTCATCCGGCGGAAACCGCTTCCATGCAGATATACGGCTTGTCGGCTTATGACGGTGTTGTGTCGTCCCACGTTCATAAACGCGTGTGGCGACGCTCGGTTCCATGGGCCTCCCGATGCGATCTCGTCGGCGGCCAGCCCCCCGCCGCGCCTTCGATACCGGCAAAGGGCGGTCACGACTCACGCGACAGGGTGGCGTTTTTTGACGGAAAGAGGATCCCATGGCGGCGGGAAATGAAAGACGGGTTCGATGCGGCGACCAGGGCCGTTAGGGCCGCGGGCCCTGAATTGAGACACTGGAGGCTTACCGTTATTTCGGACGTGATTGAGATGTCGGCCCTGTCGGTCTTGTTGTGAGGACCGGATATGACATGGCCCGTCTCGGGCTCGACATCACCGACATGCCGACCCGGAAAGGCTTGGCGTGACGTATCCCAAAACACAAAGGGACACGCACCCGGCGCCATTCGCAGGCCATCATTCCTCAATCGCTACAGGCGCAAGATTTATGAAAGCCATTCCGCGATCCGGCGGTCATGCCATGGCCCCTGCCGGGGAGCGATACACACGATATCGGTCCCAACCGGGCCCTCTGGCGCCCCACCCGCTACAAACACCACAGGGCAATTCATGGAGCGCGCGGAAGGCGGCGTCTCCTTAATGGAGCAGCCCGACCATCTTATAAAACTGCATGACGAGCGGGTTCGACAGGGCGACCAGGGCCGTAAGGACCATGAGCCATACCTTGAGGACACTAAAGCCTGCCACCATTTCGGCCCTCAGGCCTCTTTCGCACCCATCGATCTTATCGTTAAGGCCATGGGACACGCCATCGATCTTGTCGTTGAGGCCTTTGCCGAACCCATCGATCTTATCGTTGAGCCCGGAGACCGCGCCCTCCACCTTATCATTAAGGCCTTTGGCCACGCCGTCGATCTTATCGTTGAGGCCCTTGCCGAGCCCATCAATCTTATCGTTGAGGCCTTTGGCCACGCCGGCGGTGGCGCGCGCCGCGCCATCGAGCTTGCCCTCGATACCCTTGCCCATGCCATCGATCTTGCCATTAAGGCCAAACACGACGCCGTCGATCTTTTTGTCGATGCCGCCGACCCGCTCGGCCAAGACGTCGATTCGCGCCTCGAGCCTCAAAAGCCCCTCATTCGTGGCTACGCCTTCGCCAAGGGCGCCCTTTAGCGCATCGCTCATGGCGTGCGCCTCACGATCACCGACCCCACCCGCCTTGACGGTGTCTATGTACTTCTGGGTGTCGAATAGAGTAGACATGCATGCGCTCGGATTGCGGCTTTTGGGAATGCCCTAGTATAGGATCAGCCCGCATAGACCGCCAAGTGCCTCTTCCGTTTTCCTGGAAGGGTTTTGGATACGGTCTAAACCCTCCATCCGAATCACGGTGTATTCGCGCCAAGCCATTGGTCCCTATCATATCTACACCCCCGGAACGGCCGAACGCGCGTGATGGACGCCCCTCTCGGAAAGAATCCTTCGACCAGGAGCGACGGCCATGACGCGGGGACGGACGCCCTGATCCTCGCGCCTCTTAGGTCAAACATGGCTCGCCGTCGGCCTTTCCATCCCCGAATATTGACCCAAAACCGGTGCGGGCGATAGCAGGGTTCGGACCTTGCGGCCAGGAAACGATCCGCCGCTGTCCCAAGGCCTGAGGCGCCCCTTGCGCCCTTGAGCGCCTTGAATCGTGTCGGCGATCCACTGAGACCTCGGCCGCTGCCCGGCAACGCCTCGCCGCATCTCAGCCCGCGCCGCGAGGCGCGCCCATCATAAGGTCCCCTGCCCGATCCGCACCCGAGTTCGGGCGCGTATCCCTACGGGGGTATGGCCTGAAAAGCGCCTACGGTGTGGACTGTGTCTAAACTTGGCGAAGAGACGCTTATGGACTACTTACCCATTTTTCTCGACATCCGCGCGGCCCGCGTCCTGGTGGTCGGCGGTGGCGAGGTCGCGGCACGCAAGGTTGGCCTGCTTCAGGGCGCGGGCGCCCGCGTGGTGGTCGTATCCCCGGACCTGTGCCCGAAGCTTACGGCCGCCAAGGCCGCGGGCGAGATCACCCACATCGCGCGGACCTTCACGGTCGGAGACGTCGCGGGCGCGCGCGTCGTAATCGCCGCCACCAATCATGCCTCCACGAATAAACGCGTCTATCAGGCGGCCACCGCCGCCCGGGTGCCGGTCAACGTAGTCGACCATCCGGCGCTCTGCACCTTCATCATGCCCTCGATCATCGACCGCTCGCCCGTGCTGGTCGCCGTGTCGAGCGGCGGGACCTCGCCGGTCCTCGCGCGCCTCCTGCGCGCGCGCCTGGAGACCCTGGTGGCATCGACCTATGGGGCGCTTGCCGCCTTCATGGCCCGCCACCGCCCCGAGGTCCGTCAACGCATCACCTCGCCCACCCAGAGACGCCGCTTCTGGGAGCGCGTACTCCAGGGGCCGTCCGCCGAATTGCTGCTGGCCGGCGAAGAGAGCGCGGCGGCCGAGGCCTTCGAGCGCGAACTCGCGCAGCCCGAAGGCGGCGGCGTGGGCCTCGTGTCGCTGGTCGGCGCGGGCCCCGGCGATCCGGACCTGCTCACCCTGCGCGCCCTGCGCCTCATGCAGGAGGCCGACGTCGTCGTCCATGACCGCCTGGTGGCAGCCCCCGTGCTCGCGCTCTGCCGGCGCGACGCGCAACGCATCGATGTCGGCAAAGATGCCGGACACCACGCCGTGCCCCAGGAACGAATCAACCAGATCCTCGTGGAGCTGGCCGCGAGCGGCCGCCGGATCGTGCGCCTGAAGGGCGGCGACCCCTTCGTGTTCGGACGCGGCGGCGAGGAGATCGATGCCCTGGTGGAGGCCGGCATCCCCTTCCAGGTGGTGCCCGGCATCACCGCCGCCCTTGGCTGCGCGGCCTATGGCCATCTGCCGCTCACGCATCGCGATTACGCCCAGGCCTGCGTCTTCGTCACCGGCCACTGCCGCAAGGACGACTTGACCCTGAACTGGCAGGCCCTCGCCCAGCCGCACCAGACCGTGGTTTTCTATATGGGGGTGGCGGCGCTTTCGGTGATAAGCCGCGAGCTCATGGCCCACGGCCTGCCCGGCTCCACCCCGGCGGCGTTGATCGAGCGGGGCACGACGCCCGGACAAAGGGTCCTCACCGGCACCCTCGCCACCCTTCCGGCAATCGTCGCCCAGGAGGCCATCCAGCCGCCCACGCTCATCGTCATAGGCGAGGTGGTGCGCCTCCACGATCGTTGGGCGCGGGACACAACCGGCACACAGGCGGACGACCTCCGCGCCGCCGGATAAACACACACGTATCCGGGCGATCCCCTCCCCCAAATTGTGTAAGGGGTCATTCACCAAAGATCACGCGTCCATCACCGAGCCCTCGCGTTCGGCTTGATGGCGGAGCTCCGCTTGCCGTGAAACGCGTCGCGCACCAGGTCAAGGCGAGCGCGTCCGGCCTTGTAGGCCTCACGCTCACACCCATGCCGCGCATCGCTCCTTTTCGAATCGCCGCGCCTGGAGACCTCATCATGAAACACATGCGCCGGCGGAAGCTCCCGACAACCGGGACGAACAACCAAAGGAGGGATGAATGCCGTCTATGAGCGCTCATACGGCGGGACTTTCGGGCCTTGGCATTGTGGCAGGGGGATCGCTTGCGCTCGTTGTCGCCGCCGCCTGGCGCAAGCGATCCGCGCGCCCTATGACCGTGAGCGCGCGCATTCTGGTCGCCCTGATCCTGTTGAACGGCCTTGCGACGGTCGCGGGCGGCGTGGAGAACCCCTTGCCGGTCTCATGTTGGGGGCCGGCGCGGGTTATGGCCTGATTTTCTCCTGGCAAGTCCGCGCCCAACCCAGGCAAGGACGCGCCGGCGAGCGGTTCGCGCGGGTGGCGGCGCTGCTGGTCCTCATCGCCGCCACGGGTGCGATCGTCGAAATCATCCGGTCGTGGCTTGGGGGCGCCGCCGGCCATGGCTAGGACCACCCGGGCGCGGCCGGGTGTCGGCCTCAACCGATCCCGGCCCGCGGTTTCAGCCCTTGCGGCTCAAACCCTCCTCCACGGAGCGTACTGCGGCCTGCACGCGGGACGTGAGCTTCAGCTTGCGCAGGATGGCCTTGACGTGAAGCTTCACGGTGCCCTCGGAGATCCCGAGATCACGGGCGATCAGCTTGTTGCTCTGGCCGTCCCCGAGGTGGCCCAGGATCTCGAGCTCGCGGGGGGTGAGCTCGCTGAAGGCGTGCGAGGCGGTCAGGGCCTGGGGTCCGCTCTGGATGAAGTGCGCGAGCACCGGCGCGAACTCCGGGGCCACCACCATCTCGCCCGCCTCGATGCGCGCGAGCGCCGCGACCAGGCTGTCGGGCTCCATGTCCTTCAGGAGATAGCCGCGCGCCCCGTAGCGCAGCGAGGCCACGAGATCCGCCTCCTCGCTCGAGGTGGTCAGCATGACGATGGCCGCCGTCACCCCGCCCGCGCGCAGCGCCTTCAGGGTCTCGATGCCGCCGATGCGGGGCATGCGGATGTCGAGCAGGACGATGTCGGGACGCGTGGTCTGGATGGGCGCCAGGGCCTGCTCGCCGTCGTTGCTGGTGGCCACCACCTCGATGCCGCGGCGCACGAGCAGGTGCTCGAGCCCGCTTCGGAACAATGCATGATCATCTATCAAAAACACCTTCACCGCGCCACCTCCGCCACCGTCACCGCCCGCTTGGTCACGCGCGCCGGGTCGGGGAAGGTAAGCCATACGCGCGTGCCCTCCCCGGCCTCGTGCTCCACGCGCAACTCTCCCCCAATCGCATGCGCTCGCTCGCGCATGATCGTCTGTCCGAAGTGCCCGTCATCCCGATCGGCGCGCTCGGCCGCCGACACCGGGCCCTCGCCGTCGTCTTCGATCAGAACCTTATAGTCCCCGCCGACCTCCGACTGCAGCAGCACGCGCACCGTCTGCGCATGGGCATGCTTGCGGATATTGGCGAGCGCCTCCTGGATCACGCGCAGGACATGAGTCTCGTGGGTCACGGGCAGGGTCCCGTGCCAATCCTTCTGCACATAGACGGGGATACTGGTCTCCTCCTTGAAGCGCGCGATCGCCGCGTCCAGGGCCGGCAGAAGCCCGCCCTCGGCGCCGCTGGCGCGGAAGTTGCGAATCAACCCGCGGACCTCCTTATGCGCGATCTCGAGGCCGGCGCTCAGGCGCGCGAACTCGGTGCGCGTCGCGGAATAGCCATCCGGCTCTATGGTCTCGCCCAGGACCTGCGCCTGGATGCGCAGGCTCGCCAGGGTCTGGGCGAGCGAATCGTGCAGTTCGTGGGCGATCGCCATGCGTTCCTGCAAGAGCGAGAGCTGCCGGCGTTCGTCCTGCAGGCGCATCTTCTCGATCGCCGCCCCCAGGTGCTGGCCAAGACCGAGCAGCAGGTCCTCGACATCGCTTTGCCCGATGACGCGCGCACGTTCCATGAACAGGTTGTAGAGCCCCACCACCCGGCCGTCATAGCGCAAGGGGATGGCAAGCAGCACGAGGTCCTCGTCCGGGAAGGGGTTCTGGCCCCAGGAGGTGCAGCAGGCGTTCAGGTCCTGGCCCACGCTCAGGGCCCGGCGTCCCACCGCCTGCCCGCACAGGCAGCAATCGAGGGCCACGCGCCGCTCA
Organism: Acidiferrobacter sp.; assembly: GCA_027335965.1. The sequence goes on along the minus strand of DAHWGZ010000029.1, from coordinate 4,717 downwards.
TGCTCGACGATGTCATCGGGCAAGCCGATGCTCGCCACCAGCCGCAGGTGGCCATCGCCGGTCAAAAGCCGCACGATCCCCCCGCGCACCTCGCCCGCGCTATGGAGCGTGAACAGGAAACGGGGCAGGAGCTCGTCTAAGTCCTGGGAGGAGGCGATTCCGGCGGTGATGGCGTTCAGGACGCCGAGCCAGCGGACGATCACCCGCGAGTCCCCGCCGGCGCGTTCCTGCGTCAGGGTCTTCAGGCGCTCGCCCAGGGCGTTCACGTCCGAGGCGAGTTCCGCGAACTCGCCGGCCGCGCGATCCTCGGGGACGCGCGCCGAGAGGTTGCCGTCGCGCACGTGCATCGCCCAGCGCCGCAGGTGGGCGAGCGGACGCCAGAGCGACCGGACCGTGGCCACCCACAAGACCGCCGCCACCAAGAGCGCCGCGGCGAGCGCGGCGAGCGCCAGATCGTGGGTCAGCACGGGATACGAGCCCCCGTCGAGCGCCACCGCGACCATGGCGGTGGCGAGCAGACCCGTGAGCAGGGTCGGCGCCAGCCACATGAGCCACAGCCGCCTGGGCCGCGCCCAGCCGCGCGCAGGCGGCGTACCATCGACGCCGTCGCGCCTCTCCCCCATACCGATCCTCTGCCAAAAGGACCTTTCCATGCAGACCTCGCGCCCCAGCCCCGGCATTGCGTACACATGGGCCACTATACCCTTCCCCGTCCCTGCGTTCGAATCCTGAAAACCCGTCCTCAATCCGCCGCTGCGTAGATCCCCGGCCGGAATACCGTGGGCCGCGAGCGCATGAATCCCGCGAGATGGGCGCTCACCGCCGCGCCCAGCTCCTCGCCATACGATGGATGTCCATAATCGAGGTCGGCAAGCGACCATAGGCCGCGGCGCGAGCGGCACGCGGCCAACACCAAGTGCACGAGCTCATCGGCCCCGCCGCCGGCCACGCAACCCCCCAGCATCTGCCCGGTCTCCTCGTCATGCACGATCTCGATGAAGCCCGCGCTCGCGCCCTGGGTCCGGGCCTTCACCGACGCCCCATAAGGAATATAGACCACCTCCGGCGCGAACCCGGCGCGCTCGGCGAGATCCTCGGACAGGCCCACGGCCGCCAAAGGCAGGATCGAATCGATCACCATGGGCACCTGGTGGTAATTGCGCCGCCTGTGGCCATCGAGCGCTGCGTTCTCGCCGGCGATGCGCCCATCGTGCAGGGCCGCCGCGGCGGTCATGGGGCCGCCTTTCATGTCCCCCACCGCGTAGATCCCGGGCACGCTGGTCTCCAGGGTCTCGCTCGTCGCCACGAAGCCCTCCGCGTCGCACCGCACGCCCATGGCCTGGTAGCCGATGCCATCGGCGCGCGGCGCGCAACCCACCGCCACCAACACCCGGTCGAAGCGCCCCTCGCGTCCGTCCGCAAAGCCCACGGTCACCCCGGCCTCATCGACGCGGGTGCCGGTCACGGACACCCCCTTTTCGATCGTCACGCCCGACTCCGAAAGCCGGCGCTCGAGGAGCCGCGCGGCGCGCTCCGAGATCATGGGTCTCGCCAGCAGCCGGTCCCCGCGGGTGGCGAGAGTGACCTCCGCGCCGAACGCGCGGAACAGGAAAGCGGCCTCGACCCCGGTGGCCCCGCCCCCCAGGCACAGAAGTCGCCGGGGCTCGCTTGCGAGCAGCGGGATCAGGCGGTCGGCGGCCACCACGCGCTCGCCGTCTATGGGGCAGGCGGGCAGCGAACGGGGACGGGCGCCGGCCGCCAGGATCACGCGCCGCGCCTCGATGGTCTCCACCCCGCGATCCCCGGTCACCGCGATCCGTCGGGGGCCTTGAAGCCGCGCGTGTCCGGTCATCATGTCGATGGCCAAGGCCTTCAAGCGCTGTGGGAGTCCGCGGCGCAGATCGCTGATGAGCGCCTGCTCATGGGCCATCATCGCCCTAAGATCGCCGCGCATGGCGCCGGCAAGGCCCCGTCCCAGCAGGCCATGCGCCACCGCCAGCACCGAGGCCACGTGCGCCACGGCCTTCTTGGGCACGCAGGCGCGATTGAGACAGGCCCCGCCGGCCCCCTCGCGCTCGATCAGCACCACCCTGGCCCCGCACTGCGCGGCACTAATGGCCGCCTGATAGCCTCCGGCTCCGCACCCTATGACCGCGACGTCATAAGGCTTGGACATGGCGGGCCTCGCCCGGCGACACGGTCCGCGCCCACGCCGCAGACGCGCGCCGCGCACGCGCCGCGCGCACGAAACCCACGAACGGCGCCGTCCACGGGCAGCTCGCCACATCCCGCAGGTGGGCATAGCCCGCCACCAGGTTCTTGTACACGATGCCGTCATGGCCCTGGGCGATGCCGGTGCCGCGCATGACCTCGTAGGCGTACCTCGTGTCCGCGGCGATATTCACCAGATGGGAATAGTGGAATTCATGGGCCGGCAGCGGCCCCTGGTCGAGCGCCCCGCGCGCCCACGGGTGGTGGGCCGTGGCCTTCAGCTTCACATAACCATGCCCGGCGGGCCTGGCCTCCATGACCGTGTCGGCGGCGATCACGCCGACCATGGGGTGCGTGCGCCCCTCGTAGCTCAAGCCGCGCGTGAGATACATGAGCCCGCCGCACTCGGCATAGGCGGGCAGTCCCTCCTCGATGGCCGCGCGGATGGCCCCGCGCATGGCGCCATTGGCGGCAAGCCCGTCGGCCTCGGTCTCGGGAAAACCGCCACCCAAAAACAGGCCGTCGATGTCCGGCAGACGCGTGTCGTTCAGGGCATCGAAGAACACGAGCTCGGCGCCGGCGGCCTCCAGGGCCTCGAGATCGCCGGGATAGTAGAAGCTAAAGGCCCGGTCGCGGGCGATGCCGATGCGCACATCCCGGCGCCCCGCCCACGCCCCCCGCGCCTCGGGCGCGCGCCGTCCATCCTCCCCTAAGCGCGCGATCGCCTCGACGTCGACCTGTGCCGCGACCGCCGCCCCCAGGCGCGCGATGAGGCGCTCGGCCCCATCCCACTCGCCGCTTGGCACGAGCCCCAGGTGACGCTCGGTGATGGCGAGATCCGCCGATTCCTGCACGGCGCCCAGCACCGGCACGTCCGTGTATTCCTTCAGCACCGCGCGCAGCTTGCCCTCGTGACGCGCCCCGCCCACGCGGTTTAGCACCACGCCCGCGATCGCGATCGACGGGTCGAAGTGCCGGTAACCGATCACGAGCGGCGCCACGCCGCGGCTCACGCCCCGGCAATCGATCACGAGCACCACCGGGGTGGCGAGCTGCGCCACGAGCGCGGCATTGCTGTTGCTGCCATCGAGCGCGACCCCGTCGTAGAGCCCCTTGTTCCCCTCGATCAAGCGGATATCGGCGCCGATCGCCGCGCGCTCATAGAGGGCGCCGATCTCGTCTTCCCCCTGGGTGTGATAATCGAGGTTGTAACAGGCGCGGCCCGAGGCCGCGGTCAGCCACAGCGGATCGATATAGTCAGGACCCTTCTTGTAGGTCTGGACGACATAACCCAAGTCCTTCAGCGCGCGCGCAAGCCCTATGGAGACCGTGGTCTTGCCCGAGGACTTGTGGGCGGCCGAGAGATACACGCGCGCGCTCATGCGCCCACCGCGGTCTTGGCGGTCTCGGCGGCCGGCGCCTTATGGGCGCTCACCACCTCGTCTGCGAGGCTCTCGGGCAAAAACGGCAGGAGGCGCACGCCGATCAGGACGATGAGACCCACCACCGCCACCCCGCTCAGCGCCAGCACCGTCTCGGGCCAGCGCGGGATGTAGCTGTGCACCACGCCATCGTAGAAGGAGCTTCGCACCACCATCCCCGGGAACATCCGCAAGGGATAGGCCTGGCCACCGACGATCAGCACGTAGAACTGGCAGAGCCCGCCCGCCACCACCGCCGCCGCGCTCGCCACGAGCGAGCGGCGCAATCGCGCGGCGTCATCGCGCGGCACGCGCGAAAGCAGCAGCACGAGCGGCACCACCCCGCCGATCCCGATCTGCCCGAGCCAGAAGAGCCCCGTATAGATACCGCCCTTCAGGAGCACGAACGATTCGATGCCGCGGTGGCCGGCGATGTAGATGTTGGTCAGGTGGTAGACCGCCACGAAATACAAAACGGCGGCCACGAACACCGCCAAAAGCGTTCTCAGGCGCGCCAGCAGGCGCGCGCCCACCGGCCGTCCCAGGGCCTCGAACCCCGCCACCAGCACGAGCGCGAAGATCGCAAGCCCGAGGGCGAAGGACGTGAGAATAAAAAGGGGCGCCAGCACCGCGGAGTCATAAGCACTACGCGCGGCGAGGAACCCGAAAATGGACCCGGTGCCAGTTGTCAGCACCAGGCGCCACAGGAAGGCAAGCACCCCCACCTTGTGGGTGTGGGGATTCAGGCGTCGCTCCATCATGAACCACAGATAGAAGCCGACGATCACCAAGAAACCGGTATAGAGATAGATGTTCCACGCAAAGATCGAACGGAAGTTCGGATACAGCACCGCCGCCAGGATGTGCCCGGGACGGCCGAGATCGAGCACCAGGTTCCAGAGACCCCCGATGAGCAGCGCGATCGCGAGAAGCCCGGACAGGCGCGCCAGGGGCTTATAGAGGCTGCGCCCGAACACCGAGGCGATCGAGGCGACGTTCAAGGCCCCGGAGGCGGCGACGATCAAAAACACCGCCAGCACATGCGGCATGCCCCACACGATCTGGTTGTTCATGCCGGTCACGTG
>DAHWGZ010000299.1 GCA_027335965.1 Acidiferrobacter sp. | reverse complement strand
CAAAAACTGTGGGACAAGATCAGCTCTTCGGGGCGAGCAGCACCTCGATCGTGCGGCGGGCCTGCCCTTCACGTGGGTGGCGCGCGACCTGGTCTTCGCGCTTTCGTTCGGCAGCCACCGCGCGTCTGAGCGCGGTCAGCGCGAAATGATCCAGCGGGCGCCCGGTGCGCATGACGCCCAGATCGTGGACGACCGTCCTTGGCTGGAATCGGAGGGCGACTGCCTCCCGTACGACGGGAAGTTCTTCCGTATAGGGGACGTCTTTCTGGCCGGCTCGGGCAAGATAGGCGGCGTTCGTCGAAGACACGACCAGGGTCACCGCGGCCATCCCCATCAGAAGAAATTGGACCCAGACCGGCTGCATGTGCTTGATTCCGAAACCCACCACCAAGACCATGATCAAAGACATCGATTGTGCGCTGGCCCTCAGTATGCGCGACGGGACATCCCAGTCGCCCTCGCGCCTTCGGTCTCAGCGCACTCTTTGTGCCTCCGCTCCCGCTTCGGCACGGCCGCGGCCATCCTGCGGGCGAGCCGTGCGCTCATTGCCGGCCGCATGGCCGGTTTCCGGCGCACAAGAGGCTCGCCCACAATAATGGACGGCGTATCGATGTCCTTAGCTAGGTGGCCTGCGGCCACCCGCCCGGACCCTACGCCCATTGCCGGCCGAACGGCTGGTCCCGCGGGCTCCTCGCCCTCGCTGCGCTCTCCATGGCTCGGTCGTCGGTGTGGCCGTAGGCCGCATCGTGAATCGCTATAAGATGGCCAAGCACATGAGTTTGACGATCACCGATACGAGCTTGACCTTCGCCCGCAAGGCCGACGCCATCGCCGCCGAGGCGGCCCTGGATGGCCTGTACATCATCCGCACCTCGGTCCCTCCAGAGCGGTTGGATAGCGCGAGTTGTGTACGCCATTACAAATCGCTCGCACAGGTCGAGCGGGCCTTTCGCTCGATGAAGACCGTGGACCTGAAGGTCCGTCCCATCCATCACCG
>DAHWGZ010000298.1:302-1001 GCA_027335965.1 Acidiferrobacter sp. | reverse complement strand
TCAATGTTGTCATGTCATGATACTCCTTGTGTTGGGAAGGATAAGATGTCGAGCCCCTCAAAAAACCCGGACCGCCGGGTACCGAGACCTTAGGGCAAGGACCATGCCGGGCCGGGGCCCTGGAAAATGCAGGCCCTGGCGGCGCCTCGTGAGAAGCGGCGCTACCCCATTCCCGAAGGCGTGGCGGTTATAGGCGGATGACAATGGCCAATTCGGTTGAGAAGCGGCGGTTCTCAGAGGGAAGAGCGCCGTCGCACGGGCGGGGTGTTCCGCTCCGCACCGAGACATTCACGATCTCGGGGCGCTCCGATCTCGCCCGATGGTCGCCGGCGATCAGGGCCGGTACAATCGCGAGGCACGAAATACAGGGATCTGGCGCCAACACCCAGGCCGTATGAGCGCACACCAGAGGTTCGTATCGATGAGTGATCGGGAAGCAAGCGACGCCGGGCCAAGGCGACCGGAGGCGAGGCCGCCCATCCGACTCCTGGCCGAGAGTGAACTCGCGACAATCCTGCCGCTGATCCAGATACTGAACCCGGATGTGCCGCCGGCCACGCTTGCCATGCGATTGCAGGCCATGCGCAAGGAGGGTTATCGCTGTGCCGGGGCGTTCTTTGGCGAGCGCTGCATCGCCATCGCCGGCCTGTGGTTCGGGACGCGCTTTTGGTGCGGACGCTATGTCGACATCGACAACGT
>DAHWGZ010000298.1:0-292 GCA_027335965.1 Acidiferrobacter sp. | reverse complement strand
CGCTCATTGCCTGGATCGAGGATTACGCACGGCGGCAGGGCTGCGAGAAGGCCGTCCTCGACGCCTACGTGACCAACGAGGGGGCGCACCGCTTCTATATGGGCCGCGGTTACCGCATCGTCGGCTTCCACTTCGATCGGAATCTGAAACGACCCGGCGACCAGGACCGCACCGACGTCCCGCGCTAGTCGACGGGGGAGACCGGGCGGCGACGCTCCTTCACCACGCCCCGGGCGTGCTTGCCCTCGAGGCGGCGACGACGCGACGCCAGGCTCGGGCGGGTCGCGATCCG
>DAHWGZ010000297.1 GCA_027335965.1 Acidiferrobacter sp. | reverse complement strand
GGGCCTATGCCTCCCCGCCTCATCCTCAATACGCCCGACTCATGTTCGATAACCATGCGCCGCGCCCACGGACACCGTGCTTCTCTCCCTTGTATATCGCGCCGGCAGTATATCGCGCCGGCGCGCCCTACAAGCTTAGACGCGGATTGCGCGAAGTAACGCCTTCTACGCGCGGTTTTCGATAAGCGGTCAGACCCGTACCACCCATCTATCAGTCCCATGCGCCTGCGCCACGGTCTTGCCTGCCGGTTGGATGCGACAGGGGCGTGATTTGTTCCGCGCCCCGAACGCTCCGAAAATCGCCCTGCGCTCGGCGCGCCAGCGCCTCGGCCTGATCCTATAGCAGCAAAGTTCATGCCGTTTCGCACTGTATGGTCCCATGCGACGCCGTCGCTCGCGGATCTCATCGACATACTCTACAGCGACCGCGGCCGCATCACTATCCGTCGCAACCCGCGCCCGGCGAGCGCCCGCGGTCTCTTCGAAGGCCCGGGAGATCGCGGACCCTCAACGAGCAACCGGCTCACGAACCACGCCCCGACCGGGATAAGGGGCAGCTAAAGTCGTACCCGGGCGGGAGAAAGCCCAAGGCGGCGCATTGCGGGGCGGCTGGCGTGACTGAAGACACAATCGCCCGACCCTCTTCTTCTTGGGATTTCGCCGCCGCCATGTCATCATGGCGCCCCCCTTGGGGAGGCAGCCCCAGGTGTCCGGGCCTACGAAAGAGGCACCGTGTCGCCCGGCGTACGCCAGCGGACGCTTGGGGCGTCACCACCCATGATGGGTACAAGGGCCTACTGTCATCGTTCTTCCCGTCTTCACGGAGAGGTCTGTACATGTCGATCGTGTCTGCTCGCCCCTCGTCTGCCGATACCCGCGCCGGACGATCGCCGGTCACACCCCTGCTCGGGCTTGCGTGGCTACACTTCCTGAACGACGGCGCCGCGAATTTCCTGCCCGGCATCCTTCCGGCCATCCTTGTGGGCCTGCATACCGGGGCCG
>DAHWGZ010000296.1 GCA_027335965.1 Acidiferrobacter sp. | reverse complement strand
CACCGGTGCCGGATTCGGGGCCGACATCGGCCGGCTGTTCCCGGCGGCGGCGCAGGCGGCCGTCATCCTTGGCATGGTGAGCTATCTGAGCGGCACGGTGCAGACCCCCATCACCGCATTCGTGATCGTGATGGAAATGACCGCCAACAACACCATGCTGTTTCCGCTCATGGCCGCCGCCTTCATCGCCACCCTGACCTCGCGGCTGCTGTGCCGGGAACCGATCTACCAGGGGCTCGCCGGGCGGTTCGTGGCGCGCACCGAGACCCGCACGGTAGCGGCAAAGGATTACGATGGGCCGGCCTAAGGGCCCACGCGTACGCCTCATAGCCGGACGCTGGCGGGGGCGCCTGCTGACCTTCCCAGCCGAGCCGGGCCTGCGGCCGACCCCCGACCGCGTGCGCGAGACTCTCTTCAATTGGCTGAATCCGTGGCTTGCCGGGGCACGGTGCCTGGACCTGTTCGCAGGCTCCGGGGCCCTGGGCTTCGAGGCGCTGTCACGGGGCGCGGCGGCCGCGACCCTGGTGGACAGCAACCCGCTGGCGGTCGCGGCATTGCGGGAAAATCGCGAACGGCTGGGCGCCGAGGCCATCATAACGGCCTCCGAGGGCCTCGACTACCTCGCCGGTCTGGGATCGGCGGCCTTCGATCTCGTTTTTCTCGACCCGCCCTACGCAAGCGGGCTCCTCACCCATGCCTTGACCGTGATCCTGGCACGGCGCATCCTGACGGCAGCGGGGCTTGTCTATATCGAAAGCGCGGCGGCCGATGGTTTCGAGTTGCCGGCGGGCCTGCGGTGGCATAGGCGCGGGCGCGCGGGTCTCGCCGCCTTCGGTCTTGCCGCACTTACGTCCTGAGGATCACCCGTGACCACCGTCGTCTATCCGGGGACATTCGACCCCTTTACCAATGGCCATACCGACATCGTGCGGCGCGCGGCGGCGCTCTTTCCGCGGGTCATCGTCGGGGTCGCCGCCAATGTGCGCAAGGCCCCGCTCTTTTCCTTGGCACA
>DAHWGZ010000295.1 GCA_027335965.1 Acidiferrobacter sp. | reverse complement strand
CGGTGTCTCTACTCCTTACCCGCCATGCGGGCCTCATCTTTTGGTGAGCCCTCTAGTCCCGGCACCCTGGCCGCCAACCGACCTCTTGGGGGCGGCCCTTGTTGTCTCGTAGCCCGACAGATTCGCTCGCCTTACTATCCAGCGCCCGCCCCCACCATCAGGGGATACCGATTGGTCACTGGGAACTTTTCACGCCCTTGCCCTCTAATAGCTACGTATGGCCATGATCGACGCCGCGGCGTCGCGACGAAGGCTCGGGGGTAATTTATCGGTGATAAGAAAAAAAGATAAGCGGGAAGACCGCGCCCTTCTTCCAGGGGCGAGGCAGGATCGGCAAGTGACCGACTACGCGGTGGCGTAGCTTTGTATAACAGCGTGTCAGGTCTTTTGTTATGGGAATCGGATCGCCAACAAGGCGTGATGCTGTGAAACAAAAAAGTGGAGGCCGGTACCCTATCGCTATTACGGCCCGTGTCGACAAACGCGAGGGAATCGGTCAGCGCGCGATGGATATAACGCCAAAGCCCGCATAGGGTCCATGCAAGGCCGTGCGTCAGGAAAAGCGCACCCAACGGTCCGTTTTTGGACCACACTGAGGATACTGGCTTTGCCTGTCGCTCTCTCGACATCTGCTAGATTTCCGCCCTGCTCACACATGCCCCTCGTACCCGGGCACGATCAGTAGTCGTTCTCTCTATAGAGTGAACCGCCGAAAGGACGAGCCATTCTGCGGTCCGCTTGTGCTGGTGGCGTCATCCCTTGCCGTACTCGCCCAGAATCCCATCCGGCCCCTTGCGTTCACTGCGACCGCCTTCGCAAGGCCTGCAAAATCCGCCTACGATATATCTATTTCCATGGAAAGAACGAGTGAAACCGCCTTCCCGACCCTAGTTGCTGCACCTGTCCACCGCTGAGCTATTGGAGCGATGGTAGATGATGGCCCTTGGCTTTGCAAGGATATTCCCTGGCACGGCGCGCCCAAAAACGCATTATTAGATTCTAATATATAAATG
>DAHWGZ010000294.1 GCA_027335965.1 Acidiferrobacter sp. | reverse complement strand
TCGACGCAAGACGGCGCGGGCCGGGCGTTTTCGTACGTATGCGCGCCTGGGCCCGTGCTCGCGGACAGGTCCTCGATACGGATCTGATCAAACCAGCGCGTCGGCGCGCGTTCAGCGATCGGGCGGCGAATTCGACTGCAGGTTTTGGGTCGCCGATGACAGAAAGGGAGGGTGCCCCAATCGCAGCGCGATCTCGGTATCGGTACACAATACCGCCACATAGAGCACCTTGCCGTGCCAATACCGATCCTCCTGAAGAAGTAGCGCGCACAGCCTCACCCAGCCCGGACGACCACGGGCGGCGCGCAGAATCTGGCGTTCCTGGGCGGGTGTCAAGTCGGACGCCACCGTCGGACCGGCGGCGTGCAGATACGTCCGAAGTTGCCTTGCGGAAGACCGCGGCATGGCGACCCATGGCAGGGCCGGACAACGCGTGCGCAGCGCCTCCCGCGCGCGCGGCCCGTCGACATCCACGGCCAGGATGATCCCCGCCAAGCCGCCGCGCAAACCATGCAGGAAACCCGTCATGGCGGTATTGAGGCGGTGCACGTGATCAAAGAGCAACACGCCTGCGCGCAGTTCGGCGGCAGCTGCCAGCCGCGCTCGCGTGCGCCGCTGTGTGAGGCCGGCGACGTCGACCTCGGGGTAGGCACGCGCCAAGGCCTGCGTCATGTCGCCAAGGCCGGTCGTGGCATCGGCGATCCCAGACGGCCTTCCCTCGCGCCCAAGGCGCGCATGCAACGCGTGCAGGAACGTGGATTTGCCGCTCCCCAGGGGGCCATACAGAACGAGGTGCTCGCCGCGTGCAAGCCGCTCGGCGATGTCCACCGGAAAAGGCCGCGCGCGCCGCTTCGTGGCCTCCGCGCCCGCACCGCGCAAAGACCGGGGCGTCGCACCACCGGCAAGGCGGCCGCGTGAAAGGCGCGCGGAACTCATGGTCGCGAGCGCGGCCGGCGTGCCAACAGACCCGCGCCCAGGGTGGCGAGGACCGCGGCATAAATGAAACCGCTGGCGAG
>DAHWGZ010000293.1 GCA_027335965.1 Acidiferrobacter sp. | reverse complement strand
TGACCGCCAAGAGCGACGGCCGCCTGGTCGTGTGGCCCGAGACCGCGATTCCCGCCTATTCGCATCAGCTGCGGCGGCGGTTCATACCCTACATGCAACGCCTGGCGCGCGTCGGCGGCCGTCACTTCCTGTTCGGCCTCATCGAGGGCAATGCCAACGATCCGAACGGGCCCATCTACAACGCGGTCATGAGTATCGGACGCCATGACGGCTTTTACCGCAAGCGCCACCTAGTACCGTTCGGCGAGTATCTGCCGTGGCCGGCACTCTTGAATCCGGTCCTCGATATCCTGCACATCCCGATGGCAAGCTTTACCCCGTGGCATGGCGCGGAGGCCCCCTTGCCGGTCGCGCACGCACGCGTCGGTGTGACGATCTGTTACGAGGTTGCCTATGGCCCCCTGGTCACCCAAAGCCTGCCGGGCGCGACCCTGCTCGTGAATGCCAGCGATGACTCGTGGTATGGGCATTCGAACGAGGCCGCCCAGCAGTTCCAGATCGCGCAGATGCGCGCCGCCGAGGCCGGGCGCGACATGATGATCGCGACCAATGACGGCATCACCGCGCTTGTCGGCCACACCGGGCAGATCCGTGCCCGGCTCGCCCCGTTCCGCGAGGGCGTCTTGACGGTGGTCGCCCAGCCCTACGCGGGGCTCACGCCCTATGACCGTTTCGGCAACACCGGCGTCCTGGCGGTGCTTTCACTGATTGTGGCCGTGGCCGGATGGCGGCGATACCGCGCAAGGTCGGTGTCTTCGGGCTGAGGCCGGATTTCGGGATGAAGCCCCGGTCCTCTTGTATGTATCGGCGGCCCACCTCGGCGGAAACGCCTCCGGCCGCGCCAACATAGTAGGCCTGCGTCCATAACGGCTCTTTCCCGCATAATCGCTTGAACCCCGGGAACCGCGCGCGCGACCTGCGCGAAGTGGTCCCCTTGAGTAACCCGACCATCACGGACAAAGACCATCTCGGCTGCGCGGACACGACACAATGCACGTCGTCTGTGTCCGTTTCCAGGGCCGGCACGACGA
>DAHWGZ010000292.1 GCA_027335965.1 Acidiferrobacter sp. | reverse complement strand
CCCCGTGCGGGCGCGTGGATTGAAACCATAGCCCGGATACAAGCAGGCACTTCCACCTTCGTCGCGCCCCGTGCGGGCGCGTGGATTGAAACACCAGGGTCCCCGCCGCACCCACCGAGCCATCCCCGTCGCGCCCCGTGCGGGCGCGTGGATTGAAACCCGCCGTGGGGTTGTTGCAGGTAATTGTGTATCCCGGTCGCGCCCCGTGCGGGCGCGTGGATTGAAACGTCTTCGTCGGCGCTTACGCCCGCCAACATCATGTCGCGCCCCGTGCGGGCGCGTGGATTGAAACTCCACGCGTACGAGCGTCGAGGAGACAGCGCCAGGTCGCGCCCCGTGCGGGCGCGTGGATTGAAACTTCTGGATGCCGATCGCGGCGCTATGGATATCCGTGTCGCGCCCCGTGCGGGCGCGTGGATTGAAACGTCTACCAAGAAAGACGGGTAGAGCGTGACAGCCGGGTCGCGCCCCGTGCGGGCGCGTGGATTGAAACCAAAGCTGGAGCCGATTGCGCCGAAATCGGCGCCGCGTCGCGCCCCGTGCGGGCGCGTGGATTGAAACCTCAGCATTGGCAGCGATGGTTGTGGTGCTGTACGTCGCGCCCCGTGCGGGCGCGTGGATTGAAACGCCGCCTTCGGGCGGCTTTTTTATTGTTTCCTGCGGTCGCGCCCCGTGCGGGCGCGTGGATTGAAACAGGAGCTCTTGCGGCACCTGGTAGCCGAGTCCGTGTCGCGCCCCGTGCGGGCGCGTGGATTGAAACCTGACACAAGAGACATTGGCCGGTGGTTTCGGTGGTCGCGCCCCGTGCGGGCGCGTGGATTGAAACACGGCAATGACCGACAAAAACGTCAAACGGTTTAAGTCGCGCCCCGTGCGGGCGCGTGGATTGAAACCTAATATACCATTACCGAGGGAATAGAATGCTAAGTCGCGCCCCGTGCGGGCGCGTGGATTGAAACCAGTCTTCGTGGAACCGCTTTTGCAGCATGTTCAGGTCGCGCCCCGTGCGGGCGCGTGGATTGAAACAATATCTTCCGCTACG
>DAHWGZ010000291.1 GCA_027335965.1 Acidiferrobacter sp. | reverse complement strand
CACTTGGTCTTACCTGAGGCATAGAGACGGCCATGGCGAGAGATAAGGCACTGAGACGCTGTTTGGCCTGACGCTCCAGGGCCTTGGTATCCTCCCGGGCGCGGGTGAGGTCCCGCACCGCCTCTTGCTCGGGTCCTGGGACCCACACTGCGGTGAGCTCGCCTGCGCGATGGAGGCGAGCGAGCGACTCGCTATCCCGGCGGTCGGTCTTCACCCGATCTCCGGCCTTGCGCGGGATGAGCGAGGGGGCGACGACAGCGCAATCATGGCCCAGATGGGTCAGCTGCCGGTGGATCCCATAGCCGCAGGGACCAGCCTCGTAACAGAACGACAACACCTCCCCGCCGGGACCGAGTTTCTTGACGAGCTTCACGATTGCCTCGGGCGTATTCGCGATCTCCCCGTAATAACGAGGCTTACTTTGGCCCGCTTCGGCAATGGCAACGGCAATCGTGTCCTTGTGTGTATCTAGCCCTATGTACTTGGCTTCACTTCGTCATGACCTGCCCCCTCAATTGTGGCTCTGAGTTGATGGTGGTTTACCCGACCGTAAGCTTAATCCACGTCGCTTGAGGTCGGGCAGGTCAATACATGATGTCTATCGTGCTCGCCTCCGGCCTCTTCAACACACCTGTCCCTATCCCGTGGTGGAACGGGCGGACCCTGCGCCTTGTCGAATAATCGCGACCCATGTTAGGTCAATTCCGCGCCGTGGAAATCCAGGCTAGCGGTTGGGGCGCGGGTATGGGGTGGTCGCGGCCTCCTTGCTGGTCATGATGCTCCTGGGTGCCGCCATCGCAGTGGGGGCCGGCGTGTTTGCGCATAAAATCATCGCGTCGCCCCATGCGGAATGGTGTGGGCATGAGGTCGTTTTCACCTCGCCGCACGTGTACCACGTGCAGTGCCCGTGGGGGATGTGTTTTTCTAGTCGGCCCCAGCCACGCTGATTTCCCCACCGATAGCTACAGACGAGGGCCGGATGGGCCGGCCCAGGAGGATAGACCATGACTGACATTTCGACCATCCCTTGTCCACTATGCCATGGC
>DAHWGZ010000290.1 GCA_027335965.1 Acidiferrobacter sp. | reverse complement strand
GTCTCCTGCAGCGCGATCGTACGCGGCACTATTATGGCGTGCATGCCGCGCGCCAACAGGATGCCCCGGATGTCATCGTGCATTGGCCCGGGCGGGGGACGCGGGTGGTGTTGCGCGAGCGGCCGACGGCGGGACGCATGGCACCCAATGTGCGGGTGATGTTCGGGCCGTGGGCGGCGGATCGCGAGACGCTGCGCTATCGTCTCGCATGGACGCGTATCCAAAGGCGTGCTGGAGATCGCGCAATCGTGGTGTCCACGCGTCTGGGCGGCAATGTCCACACCGGGGCGCGCATGTACGTCATCGACTATGCGGGAGGGGCTATCGCCCGGCGGCTCCCGATCCATGCCGTCGCCGGAAAGGTGCAGGTCCATCCCGACACCTTCGTCACCCAGGATAGCGTGCGCTACAACCCCTATACGCACGGCTACCGCCAGGTCTTGCAGGTCCTGCCAATGGCTGGGCGCAATATCCATGTGCGCGCTTGGCTGAGCGTTTACGGTCAGCGCCTCTCGGAGACCTGGCGCTATACACTCTTCGCCCCGCGCATCGCCCACTAGCCTGCAGGCCCCGGCCCTGCCGGGGAGGCAGCTAAAGTGTGACACAAGGGGAGTCCATCGTGTCCTTCCGGTAAGCATGCAAGAAACGGTTTTTTGTCCCTGCTAACCTGAAGTTCTTCCCAGTTGAAACCGGTTTTCCCTGATATTTCAATCGGCTATCTGGACAACGCGGTTCCTCGTACTGACTACACCGGGAAGTTCGCCACACACTCCATGGCCCGCTGCTGAAAAGGGGTTGGCTGGGTCGTGATGGTAAAGGGCGAGGCATCGTCCACACCCGAGAGCAGGCAGGTGTTACGGACGATGGTCGCAAGATCGGCGAGAAGCGTTTGGAAGCTGTGGATGGGTGTACCGTCCGCGTGGTGTCGACGGGCGATCTTGGCTTTCGCGCCCGCCGAGCGCTCGGCCGGGGCCACCGGGTCACGGGTGGTCTTGGCCGCCTGGTCCTCGTCGGTAAAGAGTAGTTCCCGCCAGGCCTCCTTCAGGTG
>DAHWGZ010000028.1 GCA_027335965.1 Acidiferrobacter sp. | reverse complement strand
TATTCAAGAGCTTCCGCATCGAGGCCGCGCACCGTCTGCCCGGCCTGCCCGAGGGCCATAAGTGCTGGCGGTTGCACGGGCATTCGTTTCGGATCGATGTCCATGTCCGTGGGGTAGTCGATGCAAGGCGCGGCTGGGTGATGGATTTCGCGGATGTCGGCGCGGCGTTCCGGCCGATCTTCGACGACCTCGATCACCATTATCTGAACGATATCCCAGGCCTCGAGAACCCGACCAGCGAGCGGCTCGCCCAGTATGTCTGGGGGCGGCTCGCGGGCGCCCTTCCAGGGCTGTCACGGGTCGTGATCCACGAGACCTGCACCTCCGGCTGTGCCTACGAGGGGCCGTGCTCAGTCGAGGAAGGCCAGAAGGTCGGCGGGGGTGATTAGCAGGCCATCGGCCCCCCAGTACCTGGCCTCATCCAGGGTGGCATAGCCGAAGGCGACCGCCAGGCCCGGCATGCCGGCGGCATGGGCCGCCTCGATGTCCCCCTCGTCGTCGCCCACATAGACGCAGCGGTCGGGGGCGATGCTCATGAGCCGGCAGGCGTGGAGCAGGGGGTCCGGGTGGGGCTTGCGGCGCGCCAGCGTGTCGCCGCCGATCACGCAGCGCGCGCGGCCGGCCAGACCCAGGGCGGCCAGCACGCGCGCCGCCAGATGTTCGGGCTTGTTGGTCACGACCCCCCAGGGGAGGCCGCGCGCCTCGAGCGCATCCAGGACCTCGATCATGCCCGCGTTCGGTTCGGTGGCGGTCCCGATGAGGCGCTGGTAGTGGGCCAGGAAGGCCTCGCGCGTCGCCTCGTAGCCGGCCATGTCCGGCTCAAGGCCGAGCCCTTCGCGCAAGAGCGCGACCGTGCCCACGGCCGTCGCCCGCCGCACCCGCTGCTCGTCCATGGGCGGGCTCCCCGGCGGGCGCAGCGCCATGAGCGCCAGCGCCAGATCCGGGGCGGTATTGGCGAGCGTGCCATCCAGATCGAACAGGACGGCCTCGGGCGTCAAGGCCCCTCGCGCCGCGCACACACGAGATAATTGACGTCGACCGTAGGCGACAGCGCGTAGTGCTCGACCCAAGGCCAGTAGCGCATGCCGCTGATCGCCTCGGTCGCAAGCCCCGCGGCCCGCATCCACCCGGCGAGCTCCGAGGGGCGGATGAAGCGCGCGTACTCATGGGTGCCGCGCGGCAGGATGTTCAGCAGATATTCCGCGCCCACGACCGCCATCATCCACGCCTTGGGCGTGCGGTTGATGGTCGAGAAGAACACCCGGCCGCCGGGCTTCACGAGCCGCGCGCAGCTCGATACCACCGATACGGGATCGGGCACGTGTTCCAACATCTCAAGGCAGGTCACGACATCGAAGGAGGCCGGGCTCGCGGCCGCGAGGTCCTCGACCGAGGTCTCGTGATAGTCGATGGTCAGTCCGTTTTCGATGGCGTGCAGGCGCGCGACCAGCAGCGCCTCGTGCGCCAGGTCGATGCCCGTCACGCTGGCCCCGGCGGCGGCCATGGCCTCCGTGAGCAGGCCCCCGCCACAGCCCACGTCCAGCACCTTGCGGCCCGCCAGATCGGCTCGCTCCCTGATGAAGCGCAGGCGCAACGGGTTCATGCCGTGCAGGGTCTTGAGCGGTCCTTGCGGGTCCCACCAGCGGGCGGCGACTGCCTCGAATCGTTGGAGTTCGTTGGGGTCGGCATTTTGCGCCGGGGTCATGACAGGCCTCCATGATCGCTCGCGCGTATCTTATCACGCCACGCCACCGCCCGGCCGATGATCGCCCTTTCGTCCAGGGTCAGCACGCGCCGATCGCGCAAGAGCGGGCGGCCCGCGACCCAGGCATGCGTCACCTGATCGCGGCCCGCCGCATAGACGAGCTGTGAAAGCGGGTCATAGACCGGTTGCGTGGCGGGCGCGCCCAGGTCGACCGCAATGAGATCGGCACTCTTGCCGACCATGAGCGAGCCGATGTCATCGCCAAGCCCGAGCGCCCGGGCGCCGTTCAAGGTCGCCATCTCCAGCGCCATCGCCGCCGGCACCGCGGTGGCATCCCCGCTCGTGCCTTTGGCGATGAGCGCCGCGGTGCGCATCTCTCCCAACATGTCGAGGTCGTTGTTGCTGGCCGCGCCATCGGTGCCGAGGGCGACATTGACGCCGGCATGGACAAGCGATGTGACCGGACAGATGCCGGCGGCGATCTTCAGGTTGGATTCGGGGCAGTGGACCACGCTCACCCCGCGCTCGGCGCACAAGGCGATCTCGTCTGCCGTCAGCTGGGTCATGTGCACGGCCATGAGGTTGGCATGGATGAGGCCCAGCCGGTCAAGCCGCGCCAGCGGGCGCACGCCATGGCTGTGCAGTGACTGGGTGATCTCGCCTGCGGTCTCGTGGATGTGCATGTGCAGGCCGATATCGAGTTCATCGGCGCGCACGCGGATCTGCATGAGGGTCTCGTCGGAGACCGAGTATGGGGCATGGGGCGCGAGCAATGGTGTTATAAGCGGATCGTGGCGCCATTTATCGCACAGCGCCACCCCGCGGCTCAGGTATTCCTCGGGGTCGCGCGCCCAGGCGGTCGGAAAGTCGATGACCACGAGGCCGAGCGCCGCGCGCAGGCCGGCGCCCGAGGCCACGCGCGCGGTCTCATCGGCAAAGAAGTACATATCCGCAAAACAGGTGGTGCCACCGCGGATCATCTCGAGCGCCGCGAGCGCGCTACCGTCGCGCGCGAAGTCGGCGTTGACGTGGCGGCCCTCGGCCGGCCAGATGTGCTCATTTAGCCATTGCTGGAGCGGGAGGTCGTCGGCAAGCCCGCGAAACAGCGTCATGGCGGCATGGGTGTGGGCGTTGACGAGACCCGGGAGCAGGCAATGACCGGGGAGGTCCACGGTGTGCGCCGCCGCTGGTGCCGCGGCCTGCGGCACCAGCGCCGCGATGCGGCCGCCGCGCACGAGCACGGCGTGGTCACGAAGCACTTGACCGCGCGGTTCCACCGGGATGATCCAGGAAGCCTTGAGGCAAAGATCAAAGTCCATTACTGCCCTCGCGTGGTTGGGGGGGTCGCGCGCGCATGCGCGGTCCTGAAGCAAAAGGTCCCGGTCCCGGCGACGCGGATACCTGTCAGACGCGCGTACGGATGGCACATATCACGGACCTGGGACTCGTTGTACAAGACCCGCGCGGCGGGCTTGCGATGCGTGGCGCTGGCGAATGCCGGGCGCCTAGACGTCCCTGCGGAATCATTCTTCACCAGGGCATCGCTGAAGTGCGTGAGCTCGAAGAATGCGACGATGGAGGCCAAGCGTTTGCACGCGTCCTTGGGTGTTCTTGGGCACGAAGTGCTTCGCCCTATCGCCGTCAGCGGGCAGGACAGGCACCGCGACCACTGGCGGCGCGCCCACGGCGGCCGGCACTGTCCGAGACTTTTTGCCATAGACTCAACGAAAAAGCGACCTGCGCCATGATAGCATCATCGTCGGACATTGTGCCTCAGGGGGGTATGGAGGAATGGTGGGGGACCCGGTTCTCTATGACAAGGTGCGGGCCGTCGAGTGGTGCGATGGTACGGTGCGGCTTTTGGATCAGCGCGTGCTACCGGGCACGCTGCGCTATGAGGAGTGCCGGACGGCACCCGAGGTGGCGGCGGCCATCACCGCCATGGTCGTGCGCGGGGCGCCGGCGATCGGTGTGACCGCGGCCTACGGCGCGGTGTTGGCGGTGAGTGCCGCTTATGCGCGTGCGCCAAGCGACTGGCGCGCGGCATCGCGCGTCGATCTTGCCACGTTGCGCGCAAGCCGCCCCACGGCCGTGAATCTCGCCTGGGCCCTCAACGTCATGGACGGCGTGATGGCGACCGTGGGGGCGGGTTCACCCGTGCCCCAGGTCCTGGCCGCCGCGCGGCGCCTGCATGACGAGGATATTGCCGCCAACCGGCGCATGGGTGCGCTCGGTGCCGCGCTTTTGCCGCCCAAGGCGCGGCTGCTGACGCATTGCAACACCGGGGCACTGGCCACCGGGGGCTATGGCACGGCGCTTGGAGTGGTGCGCGCCGCGGCCGCGACCGGCGGCATCGCCATGGTCTATGCCGATGAGACGCGCCCGTGGTTGCAGGGCGCGCGGCTGACTGCCTGGGAACTCGTGGAGGAGGGGCTGCCGGTGACCGTGCTCGCCGACGGCGCGGCCGCGGCGTTGCTGCGCTTAGGCGACATCGCCGCGGTCCTCGTGGGGGCCGATCGCATCGCCGCCAATGGCGACACCGCCAATAAGATTGGGACTTATGGGCTCGCCGTGTCGGCGCGCCACCATGGCGTGCCGTTTTATGTGGTGGCGCCGATCAGTACGATCGATCCCGCGACCGCCGACGGCCGGGGGATCCCGATCGAGGAGCGCGCCGAAAGCGAGGTCTTACACTGCCAAGGGGTGGCGCACAGCCCGGCGCTCGCGCGCGCCTGGAACCCGGTCTTCGATGTGACCCCGGCTTCGCTCATCACGGCTTTGATCACCGAGCGAGGAGTGGTGCAGCGCCCCGATGCCGAGGGCATCGCCCGGCTCCTGGCCTCCCCCATCCCCGTCTGAGGCGGGCGCCGCGCCCCGCGGCCCGTCAATCTCGATACTGTAGGCGAAGACCCGCCAACGGCCTCATCGGCTTCACGGCCTCCGCTGGCGAAGGCCGGGGCCTCGCTTTTGCGGGGCATCGGCCGTCGCCTCCCAAGCCGGGGTCCCACACGCCGGCTCCGGTTGCGGGCATCGATCCCGCGCCTATTAGTACCGCCTACTATAAGAATACGCCCATGTCCCTGATCTGTGTCAAAACGCCCCGGTATCTACCCCTTTAGGATGGCGCCCGCTGAGTCGGGTATCTCTCTTGTGGTAGGGACCGGCTCCCGATGGCGCCACGGCGCGGTCTGCTGGGCGGCGGACACGGCGGGCGGGATGGCGGCTGGCCCCTCTGGGGCCCGAGCGCCGATGGCAACATTCATGAGGCTTTCGGAGATATGCCAACAAACAGGCTGCAATCACAAGCGTGGCGGGTCCTTTCTCTTGTACCGCTCTCGCTTCTCGCGGGCTGCGTTCAGCGGCGCGGTGGGGATGATTTCTGGATGCTGGACCCCAAGGGGATCATCTCCGCGACCCAGGACCATTACCTGACGCTCGATGTCCTGGTCATGCTGCTCATCATCGTGCCCACCGCGATCTTCATCGTGTGGGCGATGCGCCATTACCGCAAGGACGGCGGGCGCGGGCGTTACGATGGCCGATGGGACCACTCCAACGTCCTGGAGGCGGTCATCTGGGGCATACCGATCCTGACCGTGGGGGTCCTGTCCTACTACTCGGTCAAGGCCATCTATGCCGTGAACCCCTACCACCCGACGATCATCGCCCGCGCCGAGCGTACCGCGGCGGCCCCAGCCCCGCTCGATGTCGACGTCATCTCCACCGACTGGCAATGGGTGTTCGTATACCCCCAACAGCACATTGCGACCGTAGACCGACTGGAGATTCCCAAGGGCGTCCCGGTGCGCTTCCGGCTGACGTCGGCGACCGTGGTCAATGATTTTTACATACCGCAGCTGGTCGGCATGATCGATGTCATGCCCGGTATGCGCGTCCGGCAATCGCTCGTGGCCTCGAGCACCGGGACCTACGAGGGATTTTCCGCCGATTACAGCGGCGCGGGGTTTTCGTGGATGGACTTCAAGACCCGCGCAGTCTCGTCCAAGGCGTTTAGCGCCTGGGTGGCCAAGGTCCAGGCCGCGCCCCGGCACCTAAGCTACGCGACCTTCGATATCGTTGCGCGGCCGACGATCAACGTCCATGACCGCGTGGTCTACTTCTCCCAGGTCCAGCCGGGCCTGTTCCGGCACGTGGTGGCCGAGACCCGGGCCGGCAAGACCTACCCGACGCCGATGGCCATGACCGAGAACATGACGGGCTATCTGCGCCTGCAGGCCCGCCGCGATGCCAAAAACCGAGACTAAGGAGAGGAATCGTTCATGTTAGTGCATATCGATGGGCCATGGAGCCCGCTCCTGGGCCGCCTGGCGCTGAGCGAGATCCCCTATAACAACCCCATCCTGGTCGGGACCTTCGCGTTCGCGGCGCTACTGGCCGTGGTCCTGGTGGGGCTTGCCACCTATTTCGGGGTGTGGCGCACGCTGTGGCGGGATTGGCTGACCTCGGTCGACCACAAGAAGATCGGCATCATGTACATCCTGATCGGTCTTGTGATGCTGTTCCGCGGCTTCATAGATGCGGTCATGATGCGCACCCAGCAGGCCTTGGCGGTGGGACCGCATTCGCCAGGTTATCTGCACTCGCTGCACGGTTATCTCACGCCTTATCATTTCGATCAGATCTACACCGCGCACGGGACCATCATGATCCTGTTCGCGGCGACCCCGCTTCTGGTCGGCATCATGAACATCCTGGTGCCCCTGCAGATCGGCGCCCGGGACATGGCCTATCCCTATCTGAACGCGGTGTCCTTGTGGCTCACCGCCGCCGGCGCCGCGCTGGTGATGGTGTCTCTGTTCGTCGGCGATTTCGCGCATGCCGGCTGGTTTGGGATCGTGCCGGTGATGGAGCTCCCCTATAGCCCGGGGGTCGGCGTCGACTATTGGATGTGGGCCTTTCAGCTAAGCAGCATCGGGACGACCCTGGGGGGCATCAATCTGCTCGCCACGATCGTGAAGATGCGCGCCCCGGGCATGAGCTGGGGACGGCTGCCGATCTTCACCTGGGCCTCCTTGAGCGCCAACCTGATCAGCCTCACGACCTTCCCGGTGCTCACCGTGACGCTCGCGCTGCTGGCCCTCGACCGCTATGTCGGCACGCATTTCTTTACCGCCGGCCTGGGCGGCAACCTGATGCTCTACAACGATCTTTTCTGGATATGGGGCCATCCCGAGGTGTATTTCGTGATCCTGCCGGCGTTTGGCATGATCTCGGAGATCATCCCGACCTTTTCCGAAAAACCGCTCTTTGGCTACATGGGCATGGTGCTGGCATCGCTCGGCATCGCCGGGGTGGCCTGGGGGGTATGGCTGCATCACTTTTTCACCATGGCCGCGTCGCCGGCGGTCAATGCGTTCTTCAGCATCACCACCATGGCGGTCGGCATCCCGACCGGCGTCAAGGTCTTCAACTGGGCGTTCACGATGTTCCGCGGGCGTCTGCGCTTCGAGCTGCCCATGATGTGGGCCTCGGCGGCGCTGTTCTACCTGCTCGTGGGCGGACTCACCGGCATGATGAACGCGTTCGCGACCAACGACTACATGGTCCATAACAGCGTGTTCGTGGTCGCGCACTTCCACATGATGCTGCTGCTCATCGTCTACGCCATATTCGGTGGCGTGAACTACTGGTTTCCGAAGATCTTCGGGTTCCGTCTCGAGCAGCGCTTCGGAAAGATGTTCTTCTGGCTGTTCACCGCCGGTACCGCGGTGGTCTTCATCCCCATGTTTACGCTGGGCTTCATGGGCATGACCCGGCGCCTCGATTACATCGCCTTCCCGCAATGGGGGCCGCTGCTCGATATCGAGGTCGTGGGGATCGGGATCTACGTGCTGTCGGTCGTGGCGCTGCTCGCCCAGCTCTATGTGAGCTTCCGTGATCGCGCCATGAACCGTGTCGGCCTCGATGCCTGGGAGACCTCGCGCAGTCTCGAGTGGATGACGCACTCGCCGGTGCCCTTCTACAACTTCGCGGTGACCCCCGAGGTGCATGCCCGTGACGAGCGCGCCTGGCGCGTGGAGCACGGTGTCGATGCCGTGCGCCCGGAGCGCTACGAGGACATCCACATGCCGCGCAATACCGCGATCCCGCTGTGGCTCGGGCTTTTGTCCTTCGGGCTCGCCTTCGGTCTCGTATGGCGCATCTGGTGGCTCGCCGAAGCCTGCACGGCCGCCATCATCGCGCTCATCATCATCCGGTCCTTCGATCACGATACCGACTACACGATCCCCGCCGCGGACGTCGAGCGCGCGGAGCGCGCCATCCGCGACATCCCGAGCGCGCGTCCGGCGGCCGACGATGTGGTGGGCGGCGTGCCGGCGTTTCGCGAGGGCCTGTAGGTGGCGGGGGCCAAGCGATGCCCCGGCGGTGGTTTCTGGAATCACGATAGCGAATGACGGGAGAACGAGTGATGAGTGCGGCGACGAGCGGAACGCTGGATGCCAAGAAAAGCCCGATGTGGTCGGTCGGCCACGGGCACGATGCCATATCGACGCGGAGTTTGGGGTTCTGGCTGTACATGTTGAGCGACGCCATGATGTTCACGGCGCTGTTTGCGGCCTACACGGTCCTCGGGCACGCGGCCAATGCCGCCGGCGGTCCCTGGGCCACGACCGTCGCTCACCCGGGTGTCGCCTTCCAGGAGACCGTGTGGCTCTTTTCGAGCGTGCTCGCCTACGGTTTTGCCATGATCGCCCTGAAGAAGGGCCATCGCGGCGGGGTGATGCTCGGCATCGCGGCGGCGCTCGTGATCGCGCTCGGCTTCCTGTCGGTCGACATCCACGAGATCCTGCATCTCTTTCGCATGGGCGCGACCCCCGAGCGCAGCGGCTATCTGTCGGCGTTCTTTGCGCTCGTGTTCTATCACGGCCTGCATGTGGTGGTGGGCATCGCCTGGATGCTCGTTATGCTCGTTCAGGTGGCGTTCAAGGGGCTTGGCGAGAGGGTCGTCTACCGGCTGCTGAACCTGCGGCTTTTCTGGCACTTCCAGGCCGTCATGTGGGTCTTCATGTTCACTTTTCTCTATCTGCGAGGCGCGATCGTATGACGCATACCACCGATAAGGCATGGCAGCACCCCGAGGTCCAGCTTGCGGGCGGCGGCTATATCGTCGCCTACCTGGCGGGGCTTGCCTTGATGGGCCTGTCGCTTTGGATCGTCCGCGCGCACACGCTCGCGCCCATGGACATCGGCCTGGCGATCTCGCTGGTGGCGGGGCTTGCGGTGCTCGTCCAGTGCATATTGCTCCTGCATCTCAACATCTCCGAGACGCAGATCTGGCACACGGTGACGCTGGTCCTGTTCATCCCGTTGTTCATCCTCACCATAGGGCTCACCTCGTGGATGTTCCATGGCCTTTATCAGCGCACCATGCTGATGCCCGTGGCGCATGTGAGCGCGCCCGCCGGCCATGCGCAGGCCGGTGGCGCCTAGGCGTCCGCCCGAGCCCGATCGAGTCGGGATGAGCGGGAATGATGGGATTCCATGGGCCGGGATGCGCCCTGGGGCGCTACCCCGCCAGGTCCGCGACCCGGATCCCGGTAGCGCGCTCTCGGCGCCCGCCTTGGGGTCCGCGGCGGTGTGGGTGATGCGGTTATCCGCCGTATCGTTCCGTCATGAGGGTGGCATCCTCGCCTGGCAGCGCAGCCGGGCGGCGCTGGCCGGATGAATGGCCGGGGCGCGCGGGTCGGCGCATGGCCGTCAGGGTCCCAAATCCCATAACCTGCTAGGAACCCTCCCAACTGACCCCGACCACCGGATGGCCGGCCAGGGTGTTGTAATCCCCGATCCCGAGGAGTGCGTGCACGAGGCCGCTGTCGCGCACATAGACCTTGGGCAACTTCACGAGGCGCTTGCCGATATTTGCATGCAAGGACTGCAGGCGCCGGATGAGCAGAAGATCGACCAGCAGGTCGATGTACTTGGTAATGGTCGGTGTGGTCAAGGAGAGTCCCGCGGCGAGTCGCGAGGCGTTCAAGGGAGTGCCCTGCATGTGCGCGAGCATCGTCCATAGGCGTCGCAACGATTCCGCCGGCACCCGCGGGCCAGGCTGCGGTATGTCGCGCTCGAGGTAAGTCCGAATGAAGCTCGTCCGCCGCTTCAGGCTGTCCTGGTCATTTCTTGCAAGGAAGCTTTCCGGGAAGCCGCCGCGCATCCAAAGCCGATCGAGGACCCCGTCTTCCGCGCCGCCCTCCGTGATGTCAAAGGGCCCCATGTCGGCATATTCGATCCGGCCGGCCAGGCTTTCGCCAGACTGGCGCGGCAGGTCCATGGAGGCCGATCCCAGGACCAGGAAGCGCCCGGTTCGCCGGCCTCTTCGGTGGCCCTGATCGATGAGCCCCCGTTCGGAGCCGCGCCGTTTCTGCGCGGATCGCCGGGGGCGCGGTGTGGCCGATCCGCGATGCCGAGTCGGGCTTTTGGGTAAACGAGGCCTCTGACCGTGGTACTTTAGGCGTCGGGGCGCTGGGGGGGTGGACCATGGGTCGGGACGACGAGGCGCGGGCGGTGGCCGTGGCGCCGCATGCGGCGGCGGCGCAGGCCGCGGCGCGCGTGCTGAAGGAGGGCGGCTGCGCCATCGAGGCCATGGTGGCCGCCGCGGCCGTGATCGCGGTCGTCTATCCGCACATGACAGGCCTCGGGGGTGACGGATTCTGGCTCATTCATGAGCCCGGGCGGGAGCCCTATGGGATCGATGCCGGCGGCCCGGTGGGGACGCTCGCTACTCCGGACTTCTATCGGGCGTGGGGTCACGAGACCATGCCGGCGCGCGGGCCGCTTGCCGCCAATACCGTGGCAGGCACGGTCGCCGGCTGGGAGCTCGCGCTTGCGTCGGTGCGGCGACCGGCGCTGCCCCTGGGGCGGCTCCTCGAAGACGCCATAGAGCATGCCGAGCGCGGGTTCATGGTGACCGAAAGCCAGGCCGCGAGCACCAGTGGGCGCCTGGCGGAACTCTGCGGGCGGCCTGGGTTCCGGGAACACTTTTTGGCCCCCGATGGCACCGCCCTTGCGCACCGGGCGATGCTACGCCAACCGGCGCTGGCCGCGACCTTGCGCGGGCTTGCGCGCCGCGGGCTGCGCGATTTCTACGAAGGCGGGGTGGCGGCGCTCATCGCAGCCGATCTGGCGGCGGTGGCAAGCCCCGTGACCGGCGGCGATCTGCGGACGTACCGGGCGCGCCTCGTCGCGCCCCTGCGAATGGCCCACAGCCTCGGGACTCTCTACAACCTGCCGCCCCCCACGCAGGGGGTATTGTCGCTCATGATCCTCGGCATCCTCGATCGCCTGGGTCTCGACCACCGCCCGCGCGAGGGCGCGGACATGATCCATCTCGCGCTCGAGGCCACCAAGCGCGCGTTCCTGTGGCGCGATCGCCATAAGGGGTTGTTCCTGGAGGCCGGGGCGGACGTGGGCGAGTGGCTTAAGTCCGCGTGGCTCGATGCCGAGACCTCCGCGATCGACCTGTCGAGGGCGGCGCCGTGGCATGCCGTCGAGGGCCCGGCCGATACCGTATGGCTCGGGGTCGTGGACCATCGGGGTTGTGCCGTGAGCTTCATCCAAAGCCTCTATCATGAGTTCGGCAGCGGCGTGGTCCTGCCGGGCACCGGGATCTGTTGGCAGAACCGCGGAACGAGCCTGTCGCTCGCGGGCGCCGCCGATCGCATAGCGCCCGGCCGCCGACCCTTCCACACCCTGAATCCGGCGCTCGCGGTGCTCGCCGATGGGCGCGTGCTCGCCTACGGCGCCATGGGGGGCGACGGGCAGCCGCAGACCCAGGCCGCGGTATTCACGCGCGTCGCCGTCTACGGGGACGATCCGCGGCAGGCCGTGGCGGCGCCGCGCTGGCTCCTGGGGCGCACCTGGGGGAGCGCCTGCGACGACGTGAAGATCGAGACGCGTTTTCCGGATGCCGTGTTCGACGAGCTCGAAGGCCGTGGGCATGTCGTGTCTCGGCTGGACCCTTTCGATGAAGTCGTGGGGCACGCGGGGCTCGTCATGCGCGATGCCACGGGCGCGCTTTCGGGGGGCGCGGATCCGCGCAGCGATGGCGCGGTGGTATTCGTCGAATAGCGGCCGGCGGATGGAAGCGGATACGGGGCCATGCGCCGGTCCCGTTGCCGGGGGTCGCGGCGGCATGGTATGAGGGGCGTTTGCAGCGCTTGGGGGTGGGGCGGCATGGTCGTGATGATTCTCGTCTACATGGGGCTTGGGCTTGTCACCGGCCTGCTCGCCGGCATGCTCGGCATCGGCGGCGGCAGCGTGGTGGTCCCGGCGCTCGTCTTCGTGTTTGCCGGGGAGCATCTCGCCCCCGGGCTTGCCATGAAGCTTGCCATAGGGACATCGCTTGCGAGCATCCTGTTCACCTCGCTTGCCGCCATCCGCGCGCAGCACAAGCGGGGCGCGATCGACTGGTCGGTGGCCGCGCCGCTTGGGCTCGCGACCCTGGTCGGCAGTCTCGCGAGCGGCTATCTGGCGGGTTTTCTGCCCGGCGTCCTTTTGAAGGAGATCTTCGGGGTCTTCCTGATCCTGGTGGGTCTGCAGGTGTTCACCCACTGGCGGCCGGCGGGCCATTGGCGTCTGCCATCACGCCCCGGGCTCATGGGCGTGGGTCTTGGCATAGGGGCCCTGTCGGCGATCCTCGGCATCGGCGGCGGCAGCCTGACCGTCCCGTTCCTGACCGCCTGCAATGTGGACATGCGCCGCGCGATCGCCATCTCCGCGACCTTGGGCCTGCCGATCGCGCTCTTTGGCGCCATGGGCTTTGCGCTCTCCGGCCAGCACCGGGCCGGTCTGCCGCCGGGGACCCTCGGTTACATTTATCTGCCGGCACTGGCCGGGCTTACCACCGTCGCCATGCTGGTCGTGCCGTTTGGCGTGCACCTCGCCCATAACCTGCCGGTCGCGCAATTGAAGCGCGTGTTCGGTGTCCTGTTGGTGGTGGTCGGCGCGCAGATGGTGTTCGGGGTCTGACGGGGGCATGACCGTGCTCGCGCCGGTCTCCGTTGGCGGCCGGCCGCGCTTGCGGGTCGCGCGCGGTCCGGCCTAGACTTTGACGATGCGGGAGGTGGGCATGGCGGGATGCTGCGGTGGTACGACCTGCGGAATCGGGCGTTGTTTCGGACACTTCTCGCGGCGCTATACCCGCCGCTACGAGCGGCATGGCCTGGAGGCGACTCAAAAGCAGCTCGTCGCGGGCCTGGAAGCGCTCGGTTTCGATGGCCGCTCGCTGCTCGAGATCGGCTGCGGGGTCGGCTACCTCCATCAACACCTGTTGTTGCAGGGGGCGGCCACGGCGGTGGGGGTCGATCTTGCCGAACCCATGCTGGCCGAGGCGCGGGCCCTGGCGGCGCGCCATGGGCTCGCGGAGCGGACGCGATACGTGCCGGGGGATTTCCAGGTCATGGCCGCCGAGCTCGATGCCGCCGACATCACGCTGCTCGACAAGGTGGTGTGCTGCTATCCGGACGCCACGGGGCTTATGGCCGCGGCCATGGGGCGCACCAAACAGGCCTGCGCCCTGACCCTTCCACGACGACATGGGTTCAATCGCGTGGCCGCGCGCCTCGGCGCCGGGCTGTTTCGGATCGTGGGAAGCACCTACCGGCCATTTGTCCATGATCCGACGGCAATCGACCGGCAGATGCGTGCCGCCGGCTTCGAGCCCGCCTTCGAGGCCCGCACCATGATCTGGCTGACGCGCATCTACCGCCGCGCGCTGGTGGTCCCGGCCGGCGACTGATTGCGCGCGCGGTGCGCCGCCGGCCCGTCGCCCGCGAGGTTGCGCGCGGAATTCACGAGCGCCACATGCGTGAACGCCTGTGGGAAATTGCCGACCATCCGCCGGGCCGCCGGGTCGTACTCCTCGGACAATAGGCCCACGTCGTTGCAAAGACCCACGAGGCGCGCAAACAGCTGCCGGGCCTCGCTATGCCGCCCCTGCAACACGAGATTGTCGACCAGCCAGAAAGAGCAGGGCAGAAACACCCCCTCCGTGCCCGGCAGGCTGTCGTGCGATTCCTGCGGGCGATAGCGCAAGACGAGGCCATCGTCCATGAGCTCGCTCTCGATGGCGCGCACGGTACCGACAATGCGCGCGTCAGTCGCCGGCAGAAAGCCGACCAGGGCCATCATGAGCAGGCTCGCGTCCAGGGCCTCGCTGCCGTAGTACTGCGTGAAGCTGTTCTTCGCGGCGTTGAAGCCGTGCGCGCAGACGTCCGCGTGGATGGTGTCGCGAATCTCTTCCCATCGCGCCACGGGTCCCTTGAGCCCATAGTGCGTGGCATCCTTGACGGCCCGATCAAAGGCCACCCAGGCCATGACCTTGGAGTGGGTGAAGTGCCGGCGCCCCCCGCGCATCTCCCAGATGCCGTCATCCGGGAGGTGCCAGTGGGTTTCCAGGAAGCCCATGACCGCGCGCTGGATATCCCAGACGTGGGCCTCGGGCTCGAGCCCCACGCTACGCGCCAGATGCAGGGAGTCCATGAGCTCGCCATAGACGTCGATCTGGAACTGGTCGGCGGCGGCGTTGCCGACGCGCACGGGCGATGCGCCCTCATAGCCTCGCAGCCAGGGGATCTCGCGTTCCCCGATCCAGCGTTCCCCGGCCACGCCGTAGACGATCTGGAGGTCGGCCGGATGGCCGGCGACCGCGCGCATGAGCCATTCGCGCCAGGCGATAGCCTCTTCGGTATAGCCGGTCGTGAGCATCGACCAGAGCGTGAAGGTGGCGTCGCGCAGCCAGCAGTACCGGTAATCCCAGTTGCGCCCGCCCCCGAGTTGTTCGGGCAGCGAGGTGGTGAGCGCGGCGGCGATGGCCCCGGTGGAACGGCAGGTCAAGGCCTTCAGGGTGATGAGCGAACGCGTGACGATGGTTCGCCAGGGGCCTTCGTAGCAGCCCTGAGCCGCCCAGGTATGCCACCACTTTTCGGTATGGGCGAGCGCGGCGAGTGGTTCCAGGGGCTTGTAGACAGTATGATGGGTCGGTTGGTAGCCGAGATGGAATATCTCCCGTTGGCCGGCCGTGAGCGTGAACCGCGCGCGCGTCGTCTGGTCGTGCCCGTGGACGGGGACCGTGGCGGTGAGATGGAGACTGTCCGGGCCCGCGACCGCGAGTAGCGCATCATCCACGCGCCGCACCCAGGGGACCATGGACCCGTAGTAGAAACGGATGATGAGCATCATCTCCATGTCGATCGTGCCGCTCACCCCCTCGACGATGCGCACGAGGCGGCAGTGCTCCTCGGAGTCATGGCCGTTCATGACCATGAAGTCGGTCAGACGCGCGCAACCCTTTTCGGTCTCGAATTCGGTCTCGAGAATCAGCGTGTCGTCGCGATACCGGCGACGGACCGTCCATGGGCCATCGGCGGGCGCGATCTGCCAGTGGCCGTTGTCGCGATCGCCGAGCAGCGCCGCGAAGCACGCGGCGGAGTCCAGACGTGGGGCGCAGAACCAGTCGATCGAACCGTTTTTGCCAACCAGCGCGCCGGTTATGGTGTTGCCGATGAGCGCATAGTCTTCAATGGGCAGATTCTCGTTTTTTGGGTCTGACATCGCGTCTCCTGCAGGGCGGGTACGGCGCGGCGGGTGTCTGGCGCGCGTCCTATCCGCGGTGATGGCGACCCGCCGCTTGACGGGGCGTCGTTCCTGTATAGCCCTTTTGCCATG
>DAHWGZ010000289.1 GCA_027335965.1 Acidiferrobacter sp. | reverse complement strand
CGCGTCATCGCCGAGCAGGCCGGGGTCGACGATTTTGTGGCCGAGGCCAAGCCCGAGGACAAGATCCGGGTGATCCGGTCCGAGCAGGCCCGGGGGCGGCTCGTGGCCATGACCGGGGACGGCACGAATGATGCGCCGGCGCTCGCTCAGGCGGACGTGGGGCTTGCCATGCATTCGGGGACGGTGCCGGCGAAGGAGGCGGCCAATATGATCGACCTCGATTCCGACCCCACCAAGCTGATCGATGTCGTGGCGATCGGCAAGCAGCTTTTGATCACACGCGGCGCGCTCACGACGTTTTCGATCGCCAATGACGTCGCCAAGTATTTCGCGATGTTGCCAGCCATGTTCATGCTGGCGTTGCCGGGGGTCTCGGCGCTCAACATCATGCATCTCGCCACCGCTGAAAGCGCGGTCCTGTCGGCACTCATCTTCAACGCCATCATTATCCCGATTCTCATCCCGCTGGCGCTGCGCGGCGTGCGTTTTCAGCCGACCACCGCCAATCATATGCTGGCGCGCAATGTGTTGCTCTACGGGCTCGGGGGCCTCATTGTGCCGTTCATCGGCATAAAGGTCATCGATCTCCTGTTGAGCCCGTTCCTGCGTTAGCCATAAGGAGGCGCCGTGTCACGTACGTTCGGGACCGCCCTACGCCTGACCTTGCTGAGTTGGGTGCTATTCGGGCTTGGCTACCCGCTGCTTGAAGTGGGCATCAATCAGCTCGCGTTTCCGGGCGCCGCCAATGGCAGTCTGGTGCGCGTAAAGGGCCAGGTGGTGGGTTCGCGCCTCATCGAGCAGCGGTTTACGGGGAGCGGTTGGTTTCATGGCCGGCCCTCGGCGGTACACATGGACCCGCGTTCGTCGGGAGGCTCAAACCTCGGCCCTTCGAGTGTGAGGCTCGCGCGTCATCTCGCGGCGCGGCGCGCGCGGCTCGTGGCCCGCCATCCGCGTCTCGCCGGCCGACGATTGCCGGCCGACATGATCACGAGCTCGGGGTCCGGCCTCGACCCGGATATCACCCCCGCCAACGCCTATTTGCAGGCCTCAT
>DAHWGZ010000288.1:449-1064 GCA_027335965.1 Acidiferrobacter sp. | reverse complement strand
CAAATCCGCCAATCTCCATGCCCACGCCCTGGCAAGCCCGGCGTGGCCGCCCGTTGCGAGCGGTATGGTCCCGGCGCGCTCAGGGCACCGCGGGGAGCGCCTGGCGCTGCGCGCCCAGTGGCGTCGGCACTGCACGCGGTGGGGGCTCACCCATGACACCGCGGCATCTCACCCCGTCGCCGTCTTGCCGAGTCGCGCGCAGGCGCTCGTGCGCCGCGGGGTCGCGACGCGCCAAGGGCAGCGCCGCGCGGCCTTACAGGCGCTCGCCGCCCGCCCCGCGGGCCGCCGGTGGCAAGCGTGGTCCAGGCTACGATGGCGCCAGCGGATGCCTGCGGGGCGCGAGCGCATACCCTGGCAGCGGCAAGACCTCGCGCGCGACCGCTAGACGATGAAATAGCCGTGCCCAGACCGACCCGACGGGGGCCGCCTTTGGTCATGCCAACCCTCCGGCCTTGGCCGGGCGTATCGCGGACGCGGATGGCATAGGCTTATCCCTTTGCGCGATGCTGGAGGGTTATCTGCAATGAATGTCGTGAGGATCATCGGCATGCTGCTCGTCGTCCTGGGGATCCTGGGCGCGGCCTACGGCGGCTTTAGTTACACGCACAAGACCAA
>DAHWGZ010000288.1:0-439 GCA_027335965.1 Acidiferrobacter sp. | reverse complement strand
TGCCGGCGCCGTGGTCGTGGGCGGCGTGCTGCTGCTCGTGGCCGACGGCCCGCAGCAAGGGGGGGCGCGCGGACGGGTGAGGCCGGCGTGTACGGATTTCGCGTCGCCCTGCGGCGGCGCTCCGATCTCTATCGTGCGCCAAGACATCGAGCCCCAGCAGGCCCGGCACTGAAACCCAAGGACGGCTACGCCGTCTCATAATTACGACCGAACGAAGCCCCATGGGACCCTTCCCCGCCGTGGACGGCGGGGCGTGTCGCGTGCCGGGCTACTCACGGCTGCGGCCTCCCGATGGCTTGCGGCCGGTGCGGGGCGCGAGCGCGCGGCCGCCAGAGCCGTTGTCTGGGTCAGGGCATGCGGTCCGTTGCGAAGAATGGCGATGATGGCCGAGGTGTCGACGATCATCGCGGGAATCCGGCCGCACCATAGGGCGGGTCGC
>DAHWGZ010000287.1 GCA_027335965.1 Acidiferrobacter sp. | reverse complement strand
TGGATGACCCGACCATAGAAGTCGTGGTCGAGACCATGGGTGGCATCGAGCCGGCGCGTTCCTACGTCCTCGCGGCCATCGCCAAGGGCAAGCATGTCGTCACCGCCAACAAGGCCTTGATTGCCACTGCCGGCAACGAGATCTTCGCGGCCGCGCGCGCACGCGGCGTGGTGGTCGCCTTCGAGGCGGCGGTGGCCGGCGGGATCCCGATCATCAAGGCCATCCGCGAGGGGCTTGCCGGCAACCGCATCCGCGGGGTCGCCGGCATCATCAATGGGACCTGCAACTATATCCTGACCGAGATGCGCGAGCATGGCACCGAGTTCGCCACCGCGCTGGCGCAGGCCCAGGAGCTCGGTTACGCGGAGGCCGACCCGCATTTCGATGTCGACGGGATCGATGCCGCGCATAAGCTTACGATCCTCGCCGCGATCGCTTTTGGCATACCGCTTGCGTTTGCGCAGGTACACATCGAAGGCATACGCGATCTGGAGTCCGCGGATATCGCCTATGCCGCCGAGCTCGGGTATCGCGTCAAGCATCTCGGGATCGCGCGGCGCGTGTCCGTTGGCATAGAGTTGCGCGTCCATCCGGTGCTGATTCCCCAAAAGCGGCTCATCGCCAATGTCGACGGGGTCATGAATGCCATCCTCGTGTCGGGCGATGCCGTGGGCTCGACGCTGTTCTATGGGCCGGGGGCCGGCGCCGAACCGACGGGATCGGCGGTGGTCGCCGACATCATCGATGTGGTGCGCACGCTCACGACCGATCCGGAGCTGCGCGTGCCGCACCTGGCCTTCCAGCCGGACGCGCTGTCGGATGGTCCGATTTTGGGCATGGCGGACGTGACGACCGCCTGCTATCTGCGCTGCGAGGCCGAGGATCGGCCCGGCGTGCTCGCCGACATCACGCGCATCCTGGCCGACCTTGGCATCAGCATCGAGGCGATCCTGCAAAAGGCCCCCGAGCCCGGTGCCCACACCGTGCCGGTCATCCTTTTGACCCACGGCGTGCGCGAGGCCCAGATCGATGAGGCCATTGCCCGCATCGCGGCATTGCCCGCGGTCACTGGCAAG
>DAHWGZ010000286.1 GCA_027335965.1 Acidiferrobacter sp. | reverse complement strand
CTTTTTATATGCCGTCAGTTCCTTGCCGGTGATATGGGCAACAGCGCAGCGAGCTACAGCATCCTCGCTGATGATTTTGAGGTGGGATTGCTCCATCCGCGCGCCGCGCTTCTGTGGCGTGATCTCGCGCTGGTACCGGTCAAGCGGTTGAGCCAGGGTCGTCTTTTCGGCCTCAGCTCGGGAGATAAAGACGCCCCGCGCGATCTCCGACTCAATGATGGCTGCCCAAGCCTCCGCCTCGGCCTTCGTATCGAAAGTTCTATACTGGGGCTCATGTCCCCGCCGGATGATCTGCGCCTGCCAGGCGGTACGGCCGCCCGGGCCCGGGCGCTTGCGGAACGTTGCCATAACTCCCCCCATTTGCCATACGCCTTATGGCAGGATTATGGCATATTCGGGGTTGTGGCCGGTAGGATTATCCGTAACTCATTGATATTATTGGCGTCCCCAAGGGGATTCGAACCCCTGTTACCGCCGTGAAAGGGCGATGTCCTAGGCCTCTAGACGATGGGGACCACTTTGATGCCCTGCACCTCGACCCCACTCGCGGCCGCGCCTGCGATGGGCATAGAAGGCCCGTTACTCTAAGAGTAACCCTCGGCAAAATCAAGCTCCGAGTCGCCCGCGCCGGCCCTCGCGAAAACTGCCACCACCGGCCCGGCCGCCCAACACCAAAAACCCCGACACCCCGCCGGGACCACAAGGCCTGATCGGCCACGCGCCACCTCCCGGCACACGCGAGTCCTGTCGGGCCGGCGCGCGGCCAGCGCTTGACTCCTCCTCTGAGACGCGATCACCACGGCAGCGCCCTTCTCTCGCCTCGCCGGCGGACGATCAAGACCATCACGCCCCCAGCGGGCCCATCCGCCGTTCCCGACCCGGCCCCAGGCGTCTACACTAGGCCTTGGGCAGCCATATGAGGAGGTCTTGGTGGACACGACGGAGCCGAAACGGGCCTTCCAGTGCGCGCCGCGGCGGCAATCCCCGCGCGTACGGAAGGGCGCATGAGCACCATACAAGCCCCTGTCGCGCTCTGGCGCCGCCCGGTGTGGTCCACGGGTCGCAAGGACTGCGTGG
>DAHWGZ010000285.1 GCA_027335965.1 Acidiferrobacter sp. | reverse complement strand
CCGGCGTCGATGCAGACCGCGCTCGCGGCGCCCTTGCCGGCGGCCCCGCCTTATGTGGAGAGGGCGCATTGGCAGGGCCCGCGGTGGCGCCGGCGGCTGAATGCCTTCCTGCTCGAGCATTCGGCGGTCGCGCCACTCGCGGGGATCAATGGTCTTTCCTATGTCCGTTTGGCGGCCTATAACGGCCCGCCGGCACGGGGGGTACGGAACAAGCCATGAAGGGTTGGCGGCCGCTGTGGGCCGCGGGCCTCTTACTGGTGAGCGGCGCGGTCTTTGCCGACAGCGTGCGGGCGTGGCTCGAACGCATGCAGGATGCCGCGCATACCCTCGATTACACTGGCACCTTCGTTTATCGTCATGACCGCGTGTTGTCGGCCATGCGCATCGTGCATCGCGTGGCCCACGGCCGGGTGACCGAGCGCCTCACCACCCTCGATGGGCGCCGCCAGGTGATCATCCGCCGCCACGGACAGATCCGCTGCTATCTGCCCCATGATCACGTCGAGTTCATCGAGCAGCGGGCCATGGCCTTGAAGACCTTCCCGACGCTCATGCCCACCCACCTAAAGCCCCTGCGCCGGTTCTACGCGATTCATCTCGGCGGGCTTGGGCGGGTGGCTGGGGCGCCCGTGAGGCTCGTGGTGATCGACCCGCGCGACGACTACCGCTACGGATACAGGCTGTGGGCGGACCGCAAGAACGGCCTGTTGTTGAAGGCCACGGTCATAAGCCACAGCGGCAAGGCCATCGAGCAATTCCTGTTCACCCATCTGCACCTGCGGCGCGCGATTCCCGCCTCGGCCGTTGGACCTATTGGCCTTGGGCATGCCGGCACCTATAAAGAGGAACGGGGTGAGTTGTTTCCCGATCCCACGCCAACCTGGACGGTGACGCGGGTGCCTCCCGGATTTCACTTGGCCATGCATCTCATGCGGCGCATGGCCGGACACAAGGGGATCGTGCAGCATCTCGTCTATTCGGACGGTCTCGCGGGGGTGTCGGTATTCGTAGGGCGACGCGCGCCTTCCGCGCCACGCCATGCGCAGCTCTATCGCCTGGGGGCCTTGCATGTCTTTCGCACGGTCGT
>DAHWGZ010000284.1 GCA_027335965.1 Acidiferrobacter sp. | reverse complement strand
CATGAAGAATGCCTGCGGTTCCCAAGGACACACGATGATGATGAAGAAATCCGGCTGCGGCTTCAACGGCAGTGCCGTGAAGAGCTCCTATAGCTCGAAGAAAGGCAAGATGAAGAACGCCTGCGGCTCCTAAAACCGTAAAATGGCACGCGTGGTCACACGGGCCCAGGGATAGCGCTCTGGCGCTCGCCTAGGCCGAGGTGGCCCGTCTTCAAGCCCTGACGACCGAACGTGTCGCGGTCCTTTCGCAAGCTCTCACTGCCTGGAAGCTTCTGCGCGCCGACGCGCCGCGACGCTTTACCTTGAGGCTTTTTCGGGTCGCGCAGGGGCCGACCCATGGGCCGCGGCCCTGACGGGGCATTTACGACGAGGCGTCGGAATCCGAAGACCGTAGCAGCGCCACCCACTCGTTCGGGTCCGTGGACCGCTGCCCGGCTCGCAGAGCAGCGATGCGCGTCAGCGCCTCCTGTGCCTGAGCCGAGAGCGTGAAATCCGGGCCCGCGAGAATCCGGTCCAGGAGCGCCAGATTGATGGTGTGGTCGGCGAACATATACAAGGTGACGTCGGCATCAACCGAGCCACCGCTGTAACGACGAACCGTTCCGCCCAAATCTAAGGGTCCAGCGCGTCGCATGGCCAGTTGCCTTGACTAACGGGCCCAGGAGACGCTGTACGGTTTTGGTGCCGGGGAGGAGGGTGTATTCGCCTTTATACTCGAATCCACCCACGATTTCCGAAAACCCCTCTTTGTAAGTGGGCTCCTTGGAAATCTTGCCGATCGTGCAGAAACCCCCTTCTGGCATGGTCAGCTTGGCGCCCTCGAAGACCACGGATTCGATAGTACGCGCCAAAGACTCCAGAGTATCGCGAAACGTCGTTGTTCCGTCAGTATCGGGGCTCGCTGTGATCGTAAAGCTGTCGAACACCTCGTTTTGGCCTTCACGCTTAAACCTATAGTTGATGCGCTGCAAAATATGCACAGCATATCCTCCGAATTGGGCATCCTGATAGACTATCAGCGTGTGTCCAAAAAAGTGCTGAACGCGCTGCGCTGATCAGGTGCTGGCGCGCTGAGAGCAGGGTCCCA
>DAHWGZ010000283.1 GCA_027335965.1 Acidiferrobacter sp. | reverse complement strand
GAATTGGCGTGCCGCGCCTGCCGTCTCGCCTATCCGATCCGCGACGATATCCCGGTCATGCTCGAGGAAGAGGGGCGTAATCTCAGCGACGAGGACCTGAAGGATCTCGGCTAGTGCACGTCATCATTCCCTCGCGCTACGGCGCGACCCGCCTGCCCGGCAAGCCGTTGCGGGAGATCGCCGGGCGCCCCCTGATCGTGCGCGTGCTGGAAAGGGCGATGGCAAGCGGTGCGACGCGCGTGACCGTCGCGACCGATGATGCGCGTATCGCCGAGGTCGTGGAGGGGGCGGGCGGCGAGGTCGTGATGACCGCCGCGACCCATGCCTCGGGGACCGACCGGATCGCCGAGGCCATCGCGTTGCTGGCGCTCCCCGACGAGACCATCGTCGTAAACCTCCAGGGCGACGAACCGCTCATGCCGCCCGCCCTCGTGGCGGCGGTGGCGCGCGCCTTGAACGATAATCCGCACTGGCAGATGGCGACGGCGGCGCGGCGCATGCAAGACGCGCAGGCCTTCGCGAGCCCGCACCTCGTCAAGGTGGTGTGCGAGGCGGGCGGCCGCGCCTTGTACTTTTCGCGCGCGCCCATCCCCTGGCCGCGTGACCCGGTGGCGCCGGTGGCGTTTCTTGGGCATATCGGGCTGTACGCCTATCGCGCGGGCTTCGTGCGGACGTTCACCGGCTGGGGCCCAAGCCCCCTTGAGCAGCGCGAAAGCCTGGAGCAGCTGCGTGCCCTGGATCATGGCGCGGCGATAGGGGTCATCGTGACCGATGCCGATCCCGGCCCCGGGGTCGATACCGAAGAGGATCTGGCGCGCGCCAACGCCTTGTGGAGCCCCGCATGACGCCGATCCGCGCGGCCGCGATCCGTGCCTATAGCAGCCGTTGGACCGCGGCGCTCATCGTCTTCGAGCTGGTCGGCGCGATCCTGGTCGGACGCCATTCGCGGACCACGAGCCTCTGGCCGCTTCTGGCGTGGCTCGCGTGCGTGCCGATGGCGCGTTATCTCTATCTCCAGAAGCTGCACGACGCCGCGCCCATCGCGTGGCGCCATGTCGTGCGCCGCACATACGGCGTGACGGCATGGCTTA
>DAHWGZ010000282.1 GCA_027335965.1 Acidiferrobacter sp. | reverse complement strand
GGGCGCAAGGGGTTCGGCATACGGAGAAGGGGCGATTTCGCCAAAGGCATGGCAAACGGCAGGCCAAAGGTTTGGCGAGAGCCGCGCGGCGCCGGTTGCGGCTTTGCGGCCGAGGGTTTTTGCGATCCGATCGCTCTCGGCCTGGTGGCGCGCCAGCCGCTCTTCGGGGGTGAGACCCTCGGCTTTGATGTGCGCCTCGGTACTATAGACCTCGCGTAAAGTCTCGAGCACGAAGCGCGCCTGGTCCGGGAAGGCCTCGATCAGTTCGACCGACTTACGCCGGGCGTGCGCGCGGTGGCGTAACACCACCGCCAGATTCTCGCCGGCGTGGCGGACGCCGGTGAAGAAGAGCGCGATCTGGCCTCCCTCCCCGGTGGCGACTAAGCCGCCAAGGTGGCTTACGCGCCTTTTACAGCTCGCCCGCCTGAAACACAACGCCACGCTCGAGGATCTTGCCACGGGCGCTGCCCGCGGTCTCGAGCGGGTGCTCGTGGGGCGTCTGGCGTCCTGCGACTGGATTCGTCACGGCCAGGCGGTGATCGTGACCGGGGCGACCGGCACCGGCAAGACCTGGTTTGCCTGCGCGCTCGGGCACCAGGCCTGCCGATCGGGGCTCGCCGTGCGCTATCTGCGCGTGCCCCGGCTCTTCGACGAATTGCGCGTAAGCCACGGGGACGGAAGCTTCCCGCGGCGTCTCTCGCAGCTTGCCAAGATCGATCTGCTCATCTTGGACGATTGGGGCCTGAAACCGCTGACCGCCCCTGATCGCAACGATCTCCTGGAGATCCTGGACGACCGGGCCGGGGTGCGCGCCACGCTCCTCACAAGCCAGATGCCGGTGGCCCATTGGCATGAGTATCTGGGCGATCCGCAGCTGGCCGATGCCATCCTCGGATCGTCCACAGCGCCCACAAGGTCGAGCTGAAGGGCGAGTCGATGCGCAAGGTCCGCGCCCCATTGACGGCTCGTGATCGGATCGCTTAAAACATCCCCCACCAGCGCATCACGTCAAAACCGAGTGATCACGATCGCCAGAATACGCACGAAGGCCGCCACGTCATTCCCGTGCGCTGATGGAACATGCGCGGACATCGGC
>DAHWGZ010000281.1 GCA_027335965.1 Acidiferrobacter sp. | reverse complement strand
CCAGGGTATCGGCGCCGATCACCGCCGTATCGCCCTTGCGCACCACCACTATCGTCGTCATAACCCGTCCCGCGAAAACCGTTAGCGCGATCATTGGGCGCGCCCCCACGCGCCGCAAATCATTTTGACCCGGCGCCGGGCCCCCTTTACTATGGACCCAGTATACGGTCGCCTTCAGCCCATGAGCAATCCATCGAACCACCCGATCGCCCCGCCGCCCGAGGACCGCGCCCGTCGCGCCCTGGAACTATTGCGCGCCTGCGTGCACTGCGGTTTTTGCAACGCCACATGCCCGACCTACACCTTGACCGGTGATGAGCGCGAGGGTCCGCGTGGCCGTCTCTACCTCATGAAAGACCTGCTTTCGGGCCACGCAGATGGTGCCGATCTCAAACCGCTCAGCCATTGCCTGAGCTGCCGGTCCTGCGAGACCACCTGTCCCGCCGGGGTCCGTTACAGCGAGATCCTGGACACGGTGCGCGAGCGCACCCAGGAGGACCGGCCGAGGAGACAGCGCGTCCTGGACCAGCTCTCGTTGGTGGCGCTGTCGGCGCGCCGGCCGCTGGCGGCGATCATGGGCGGCGCGCGGCGCCTGCGGCCATTCGCCCCCAAGGGCTTGAGGCAGCGCGTTTTGCCGAGCACCACAGGGCTCGAGTGGCCAGCGGCGCGCCACACCCGCCGCGTCGGGCTGCTCATCGGCTGTGTTCAACCCGCGCTGCGTCCGGACCTCGACATCAAGGCGGCGCTCGTCCTGGATCAGCTCGGCATCAGCACAGAGCAGGTAGGGCCGGGCTGCTGCGGCGCACTCCCCTACCATCTTCACGCCCATGACGAGGGTCGATCGACGGCGCGGGCGACACTGGGGCTGGCCGAGGCCGGGAATTGGGAGGGCCTGACCAGCACCGCCAGCGGATGCACGGCGTTTCTGAAGGATTACACACGGCTCTTCCAGGACACGGATGCCGCGGGACGGGCCCAGACATTCGCCGCCACCGTGACCGATATCGCCGCGTGGATCGATCCAGCGCGCCTCCCTCGCGTCCCGGAACAAGAGCAGCGGCGCCTCGCCTGGCATGCCCCGTGCAGCCTGCAGCATGCCCTAAAGGAGACTGAA
>DAHWGZ010000280.1 GCA_027335965.1 Acidiferrobacter sp. | reverse complement strand
GCCACCGGCTGCACCTCCCCAAGACCCATAGCCTGGATGCTGTGTGCGTCGGGTCTGTAGACACCATCCATAATGCACAACAACCCGTTCTGACCATTAAGGCCACGGGTCGGGGGAGTGACCAGCGCACACGTCTCACAAAGCACGGTTTCCCACGGGGTTATCTGACCCGGAGCAAAAGCGCCTTTGGGTTCCAGACCGGGGATCTGGTGAAAGCTGTCGTCACGAGCGGGAAGAAGGCGGGTCGGTACTTCGGCCGCGTGGCCATCCGCGCCACCGGGAGCTTCAACATCCAGACCGCAACCGGCCTGGTCCAAGGCATTGCTCACCGCTTCTGCACCTTGATCCAGAGGGCGGATGGGTATGGGTATGCCCTCACGAAGAGAGCCTTTGATACAGGAGAAGCGGGAACAGGGGCGGCTTATGCCGCCGCGCTCTCCCTCCCCGGGATGAACCCCGGGGTTTCCCGCGCCAACGGATGAAGGTCATGATTCGCAAAAACCGCGACGGGGTGCTGTCTGCCTACGTCGCCAAGAAGGATCTCGAGGAGCCGATCGTGGCCATGGAGCGGGCGGCCATGTGGGGTGGCCGCGTGACGCTCGCCAACGGCTGGCAGCTGGAACTGCCGGCGCTGGCGGCGGAGACCGCGCTGCCGATCACAGTCGAGGCCCGGCGCATCGGAGAGGCATAACCGTGAACGAGT
The DNA here is from genome assembly GCA_027335965.1 of Acidiferrobacter sp. The sequence goes on along the minus strand of DAHWGZ010000280.1, from coordinate 459 downwards.
CCGATTGGAGCCGCCTGCAAGCCCTGCTCGACGCCGAAGACGGACCCCTGTTGCCGGCGCTGCGACGCGACTTCCCGGGGCTTGCCTTCGTACGCTGCGACGCCTTGGACATGGCGGGCAGCCGGCCCTTCCGGGTCACGCCCACGACCGACGTCTACCTCATGGATGGACGCGACCACTGCGTGTCCCTGACGCCCGACCTGGGGGCGGCCACGGGGGTCCTGATCGCCGCGCGTGAGCGCTCATGAGCGATTTCAAGATCCGCGCCGAGGTCTGGGATGTCACGCCCGCCGATCGCGAGCGCCTGCACGCCGTGGCGCGCCAAGGCCCGGCCCTTCAAGAAGCGGCGATCGCGGCCCTCGAGACCCACGTCGCGGCCGCCCTCGGGAGGCGCCATGCGCTGGCATTCGCCAATGCCGCCTGCGGGCTTCAGGGCATTCTCAAGGCCTACGGCATCGG
>DAHWGZ010000027.1 GCA_027335965.1 Acidiferrobacter sp. | reverse complement strand
CCGCGCGGCCGTCCCGCTCGCGCGCCGCGCGTGGGCACGGGCCCTAGGCCGGCGACGCGCGCGCGGCGGCGAGATCCGTGAGCGCGGAAGACGCGCGGCGTTCGGTCCCGGTATCGGCATACAGCTCGGCGGTCATGGTCAGGTGGAGACGGATGCGCAGCGCCAGGCCGTCATGTCCGGCGATGCCATGGCCCCACCGCGCCCCCGCGGGGTAGGCATAGAGGGCCAGGGGATGGCTTGCGCCCTCCAGGCGCAGGCGGATCGTCAGCCGCTCCTGTCCGGTCAGGGCCAGGTCCGTGCCCTCGAAGGGCAGGGGCAGGGCGGTATTGTCCGGCTGCGATGCGAGCGACCGGCGGGCCTCGGCGGCGTGACCCCGGCCGTCTGTGACGGTGAGGATGAGCGTGCCGTCGCATTGTCCCGCATAGGTCCCGACCTGGATATCCACGCCATGGAGGGCGCCGGTGACGGCGTGGGGTATGGGAAAGCGCGCCTCGATCGCCGCGCCCGGGCGTAGGTCGACGATGTCGGGTTCGGCGCCGGGGATGCCATAGGGGATGTCGATGACCGTGGGAATGTCCCGCCAGGGCTTGGTCACGCGCGGGCTCCGGGCGAGGCCGAATTGTTCGTGATCCAGGCTCAAGTTCGGATTGAAGGCCGGGTCTTTGGCGAACATCGGGCTCCACCGCCACTGCATATAGGCGCATTCCGAGGCGAAGCGCGCGCGGTGCGCGGGGGTCTCCTCCGCCCCCCGCGACTTGGACTCGTGATGGGTGAGGAGCGCCTGCGGCACCCAGACGTTCCGGTAGCCGGCCTCGCGCAGGCGCAGGCACAGATCGAGGTCGTTGAAGGCCACGGGGAGGTCCGCCGCCATGCCTCCCAGGGCCTCCCAGTGGCGTTTGGCCATGACGAGACAGGCGCCGGTCACGGCCGTCACCGACTGGACGAGGGCCGCCCGCCCGAAGTATCCGCCGCTGTCGCCTGCGACATGCTTGTGGAGATGGCTTGCGATCCCGCCGATGCCGAGGGCCACCCCGCCGTGCTGGACGGTGCCGTCGGGATAGAGGAGCTTGGCGCCGACGGCACCGACCCCGGGCCGCTGGGCGTGCGCCACCATCTCCGTCAACCAGTCGGGGGCGATCACCTCCGTGTCGTTGTTGAGGAGGCACAGGAATTCCCCCGCGCACTGCGGCACCGCCCAGTTGTGCATATCCGCGTAATGGAACGGGGCATCGTAACGCAGGAGCGTGATGCGCCCCTGGCGCTTCAGGGAGGCGAGGTAGGCGAGGGTCTCCGGCTCATCGCTCTGGTTGTCGACGATCACGATCTCGCGATGCGGGTAACGGGTGCGCTCGAGGCTCTGCAGGCAGGCGCGCAGGACATCGACGCCGTTGCGCGTGGGGATGATGAGGCTCACGGTCGGCTCGTCCTTGACCATGAGCCTCGGCAGATGGTGCACGCCGTTGCAGACGCTGTCCATGACAAAGCGCGCGCCCTCGGCCGTCAGGAATTCGCTGACCGCCTTGCGCGAGGCCTCGATGCAGTAGGGCTTGGCGTCGAGCGAGCTGGCGGTGGAGTTTGGCAGGGTGCGCCAGTGATACAAGACCGCCGGGATATGGCGGATCTTGTGCGCGCCGAGGTCCATGGCGAACCGCAACACCAGGTCCCAGTCCTGGCTGCCCTCGAAGCCCGGGCGGAAACCGCCGATGGCGAGCAGCCGCGCGCGACGATACACCCCGAGATGGCTGACATAGTTCTGACCCAAGAGCAGGTCCGGGTTCCAGTCGGGCTTGAAGTAGGCATCGCTGCGGGTGCCGCGCGCATCGACCTTGTCCTCGTCGCTATAGAAGAGATCGGCATGGGGGTGGCGCGTGATCTCCGCGGCCACCCAGTAAAGGGCGTGCTCCGCCAGCAGGTCATCGTGGTCGAGGAGCGCCACGAACTCGCCCGTGGCCATGCCCAAGGCATCGTTCGAGGCGCGCGAGATATGGCCGTTCTCGTCCCGGAAGTGGACCCGAATGCGCGCATCGCGCCGGGCGTAATCCTGCAGGATGCGGCGCACGCGGGGGTCGGACGAGGCGTCGTCGGCGATGCACAGCTCCCAATGCGGATAGAGCTGATGGCGGACCGAGTCTATGGCCTCGCGCAGAAATCGGGCCGGGGTATTGTAGACGGGCATGATCACCGAGATCGTCGGCGGCTCGCCCCATGAGGCGATGTGGCGGCGGATGAGGCCGCGATCCTCGTCGGTGAGGGTGTCGTGATGGCGTATCCACAACGCATAATCCCGCTCGAACAGGCCCGCATAGGCGCGTCGACCCCACACCGACACGGCGTTCTTGGCGCGATCCGGCAGGGGCAGGCGATCGAGCAGCGATCGGGCGAGGGCCCGTCGCCGTATCCGTTGCTGCGGACCGTGGGCCAGCGCATGGCGCGCCGCGCGCCAGCGCGCGGCGCCATCGCGCAGGGGCTGCGTCAGGCGCCAGGACCGGGAGGTGCAGAGGATCTTCAAGTGCGCGCGGGTGGCCTCCAGGTCCTTTTGCAAAGCCCGGATCTGCGTCAAGGGGGGCCGCTCTGGATTTTGCGCATGCACCGCAAGCCAGCCCTCGAGCGCGCCGAGCGCATCGCCGTTCGTGGGCGGCGCCGACAACCGCACCACGAGGGCGTCGGCTTGCGCCACGAATTCCTCGGGGATGGCGAGTTCGATCCACGCGTCGTCGTCCCACAGCCAGAGTCCGGCGCCGGCCTCCGGTGAGGCGCACGGCAACAACGACAGCTCGCGCCGGGACTCCCCCATCAGCGATTCGCGCCGCCCATCCCACACCCATAGGGCGCGTGGTCCGCGGTAGAGCGCGAGGCCATGGAGGCGCAGATAGCAGCGCCAGTCCCCCGGATCGAGTCGCAGGTGGCGCTTGCTCGCGGCCCCCGGGAGGCGCAGGCGCAGGGTCCGTGGCTCGGAGCCGAGCGGCAGCGACAGCGTCGCCCGGCGGTCCTCGCCATAGACCTCGTGCGTATCCCGCCAGTAGACCGCCACGCCAACGCAGGGGCGCGGGACGGCGGCGTCCCTCTCTTCCGGCGGACGCTCCGGCAGGACGCTCCCCTCGGGGACCGCCTCGACGATGAACTGATAGACCGCGGCGTCCGGGATCTCGGGGAGCAGGGTTTGCCACAGCAGCCGCGGGACCCGCTCGCGATCCGTCGGCGGGTCCGCGAACTCCGTGTACTGGATGTCCATGATCGTATGGTCGACGACCCGCCCGCGCCAGCCGGCCTCCGAGAGCAGGCGCAGGAAGCTCTGCCGGGTGAAGAAGCGCAGGTGCGTGCGATCCAAAAGGCCCTCGTCGCGATACCGGAAATCCCCGGACATGAGTTCGAGGATCACGCCGCCGTGGGCGATATTGGGTATCGACACCAGCAGCTGCCCGCGATCCGCCAACAATGGTTTGATGCGTCTCAGGAAATCGGCGGGCTCGCGCAGGTGCTCGAGGATATCGGCGCACACCACGACGTCGTATCGCCGATCGCCCAGGCGCGAGGGGGTCCGGGGATCCTCGAGATCCAGCTCCCAGACATCGCGATAGTAAGGTCGCGCCAGGGCCGCGGCCTCGGGATGGCCCTCGATGCCGTCGACGACGCAGTGCCGCGATTCGCGCAGATACTGCCCGAGACGGCCCACGGCGCAGCCGATGTCGAGCACCGTGACCGCGGGCGGGATCTGCCGGGCGATCTTGGCGAGACTGTCGTTACCGTCGGGATCGACCGCGTTTCGATGGTAGATATGCGAGATCTCATTCATGACGTGGCCCTGCGAAGGTGAGTGACGGTGCCGCTCGGACATCCCGCCGTGGGGTATGAGAGCACCTCGTCTGCGGACTGTCGATCGGCCTCGCGGTCCCTGGCAAGACGCCGGACACGCCGGGTCCGTCATCGATCCCGGCGGGACCAGGAATCCATGCGATGGCGCGCGGGAGGCGCGAGGCCGTGGGATCCCCTCAAGCCGTGTCGGACGGACGGGGGGCGACTCTCGAACGATCGGCCCGCTAGGGCGGGCTGTGTCCGAACGGTTTGAAGTTCTGAGGGCTGATGGTTTCGAGTGTGGTTTGCATGATCGTGTCGTCCTTTTCGGTTGTGGCCGCCTTGCCGGGGCGGCTATTCAGAGGGCCCATCCAGGGTCTCGCCAATCGCGCTGCGCGATGATGCGACACAACGTGGGGACGATTGTTACGCGGCACGAGGGGAAATGGCAAGACCAGTGGTCGGTGAAACGGGATGGTTCGTCATCGCCGAGGCGCGCTCCGTGGCAGCCGTTTGCCGTCGCTTTGGGGGCGTGCCATTCATCCATTGCGATCATCGAAAATGGCCATGCGACAGCGATGCACGCGTCTGCTCGATGTCTTTTGGCCTCTCGCGTCATGGGCTTGGCGGGCCATGCCATGAGGCAAAGATCCATTCGACGCTTGCAAGTCCGGCGTGTCCGCGGCGTCCACCGCGCTCCATGAAGGGGGCGCGCGTCGGGAATCGTAGTGGAACGCCAAGGTCCGCTTAGGAACCGTCTGTTCCGGATTGGTGAAAACGACGCTCTCCAATCTCTCCATCAATCGGGCAACCTCCCGCAAGCGGCGGCTGCGCGAGGCAGCCGCCGCGTTGCTCATGGGATTTCAGGATTGGGTGGGGTGGAGCGAGGCGCGCGGCCCCGGCCGATGGTCTCCCTCGTCCGTTTCGGGCGCCGCCCGCTTGCCCCGGCGTGGCCCTTCGTGGTCGTGATGCGCCGGCAAGACCCGCTGGGACGCGTGGTCCTTGAGGCGCCGCAGGCCCATCCCGTGCCGATCGCGGCGTCGGGCGGGAGGGTGCGTGCCCAGGCCGTGGCGTGGCCAGGGTCGGATCTTCCAGTGGGGAAGGTGGGTGGCGGTGCGCCGTTGCAGGGATTGCCGGCGGCGGGCGCGGTGGCGGTCCGCCGCGGGCGAGGGGGCGCCCCGACGCGAGGGCGGCGCGCGGTCCGAAAGCGGCCGCGCGCCTGGGAAGATGGCGTGCGATGAGGTATCGGCCGCTCGGTGCCGGGGGGGTAAGATCGAGAGAGGGCTCATGCGTGGCTCCTTGGAAAGGCGCCCCGGGGGTCCGGGGCGCGGGTTGGCTCGAGGGGCGCCGGTTCTCAAAACGGCGCGCCCACCTCCAGCAGCATCGTGGTCTCGGCGCTTTGGCTGCCGGGGATGCGGCTTGGTCCCAGGGCCGGGCTGGGCGCGCCCGCGATCGGTATCGGGGGCGAGCCGGCCGCGGACCAGCTCGCGCGGCGGACCGCGAACGCGATCTCGAGGTGGCGGTCGACGCGGTAGTGGAGTGTGAGGCCCAAGACGTCGTAGGGGCGGTCGCCGAGAGGCTCGGTGAGGCGCGCGCTCTCCAGCGTCCCGGTGGCGGGATCGAAGGCGATGGGCTCGGTGGCGGTGACCTGCGCGCCCACGGTGTAGCCGGCAAGCGCGTGCGCCGTGAGCACCAGGCGCCGGTCGATGGCATAGTCCGCGCCCAATCCGATCCCGAGGTGGCCTTCGGTGTAGGTCTCGCCGCCCGGGTCGACACCATTCGGACCCGCCCCGCGCACCCAGCGATGAAAGCCCGCCCCGAGGTAGGGGATCAGCACGGCATCGCAGTCCCGCCGCCACAGATCGTTGATCACAAGACCCAGGCGCCCGTCGGCGGCGGTGATGCGGTTGGTGGTCGAGGCCTGCGCCGGCAGGCCCAGCGCGCCATTACCCTGGTAGCGGGTGGTCCCGAAGGCGCCCGTGAGCCTAAGCCGATCGTAGAGGCCCCCGTCGCGCCGCCCGATATGCCCAAGCCCGACCGTATAGACGGTAAGCCCGCCGCTTTCGGAATCCGCGACCACCCCGTTCGTGGCCTCCTGGTAGTGTTCCAGGCCGTAGCCGATCCCGGCCAAGACCCCGTTTTCCGCGTGGCGAATGGCCCACGGCGTGCGCGCCGCGGGCGCCTCCAAGGAAATCGCGAGTGACACGAGGCCGGCTATTGTGGTATTTAATATTGTCGAAGCATGCATACACTATCCTCCGTGGCAATGATCGCTACGATAACCACAAAGACATGCACGTGTCGTCCCGTCATTTCACGGGGTCAAGGCGTTTTTACCCGTGTTTTCACCATGGTCTTAACGGCGAATGTGGGGATATTCACGTCATCGCCTCGCGCAAAAAGCGGCCGGTCCATGAGCGGGCGATGAGGCCCGCGTCCTCCATGGACGCGGTTTACGGCGCGCGATGGGCGGGCAGGGATCCGGGAATCGGAGGGGTCGGGAATGGATCGGGCATGCGCTATAGTCGCGGACGTGATGGAAGTGGCCAGGCGCGCTGGGCGTGGGGCGCATGAACGCGAGGCGTCATGAGCGCCGCGGCCCGCGCCTGCCACGATGGGGCGCTGACGCCGCGATGGCGGCAGGCCTGCGGGCTACGCCATGGGTGAAAGGATCCGAGTCCGTGGGGGAGGGAGGGGTGATGGCGAGACGGCCGCCCTGGCGGGTACGGGTCTTGCGCTACCGGCCGCTTGCGCGGCCTGCGCGGTGGCTGCGTCGCTGGGCGCGGGAGCGGTGGCGGCAAAGCGTCTGGGTGAGCGCGGGCCGGCTCTATCTGGAAGGGGTCTTGCGGGATGCGCGGCGCGATTGGCCGGGGCTCTGGGCGCGATTTCAGCGGGCGCGAAGCGCGCCGGAGGACGAGGCGGGGCCCGTGCGCCGGCTTTCTTCCGTGCGTTTCGATCTCGCGTGGGTGCCGATGGCAGACGCCCAAGGGGCCGAGATCGCGCATACCGCCGTGCGGCTTGGGCTGCACGTGGGTCCCGAGAACCTGACCCGTCATCAGAATGTCTGGTCGGACGCCGTTCACGATGCGGTGCTGGTATCCGCCTACCCGTTGGCCCTGTGGCTTACCGCCTCATGGTGGCGGCTCCATTGGGAGCCGCTCTTGGCGCCCGGCATGAATGTCACCCTGCAGTGGCGCTCGGCCCATGAGATGGAGACCGCGGGCTTTGGCTTTGTGTGGCCGCGGCTGCTGCTCGCCTCCGACGGCGAGCTGATGCAGATCTGGGCGGTGGCGGCGCGGGCGCGGGATCGGAGGCGCAAGGCGGTGCGTTATCTCACCGATACCAGGGGCCCGGTGTCGGTGCCGCTCACGGACTTCACGCAGGGCGTGGATGATGTGCTGGCGGCGACCGCGTGGCGGCTCAGGAGGCGCACGCGCCTTTATGGCGACAGCGCATTGCGGGTCCAGTGGGACAATCTGCGCGAGGATCGGGGCGATCCCCGGCGCGCGGAATGGCGCCGTTGCGAGGCGGAGCTCGGCTTCTCGCTCGGCCAGTGTCCGGATGACCTCATGAAGCAGGCCCTGGCCTTGAAGGGCGTCATGGGTCCGGCGGTCTCGGAACTGCTGCCCGCCCATGGCAAGGCCGCGGGGCTCGCCTTCGTGCCGCTCGAGGCCCTCTCGGGGATGCCGGGGATCGGCGGGCGGCTCGTGGACCCCAGGGCGGCCGGGGGGCGCACGGCGCCGCAAGGCGCCTCATGGGCGCAGGCCGCGCTCATCGCCCGCGAGGTCCGGGCGGCGATCGGGGTCGCGGAGGGCCCCCTGGAGGATAAGGCCCTCTATGAGCTCCTGGGGGTCACGAAAGAGGCAGCCCAACACCCGACCCTTGGTCCCGGCGCCCGGGCGGCGGTCGCGATCCCCGGGATCCGCAATGAATACCGCCTCCTCATCCGCGAGGGGGACAGGCCCGACCGCCGTCTCGAGTGGGCGCGGCTCTTTGCCGACTTCCTGTTGCCGGAGGAGGCGCGCGGCGCGTGGCTTGCCAGTACCGATCTCATGACCTGGCGCCAGAAGTACCAGCGGGCCTTTGCGGCCGAATTCCTGTGCCCCATCGAGGCCCTGAAGGCGTATCTGAACGACAATACCTCGTCCGCCGCCGTGGATCTCGCCGCCCACGACTTCGGGGTCCCGATCGAGATCGTGGAGGCGGTGCTCACCTATAACGGCATCCTCTCCTCGCGGGTCCGGTTCGGGGCGCCCAAGGTCGGTTTCCCCTACCGCCAGGGCCGATTCGCCTCCGATTATGCGTGGCTCCCGGGCGGCAAGGGGGTCTCCACGTTCAAACATGAAGGACCGCCCCGCCGCGCGCGATGAGGGGGGCCTTTGTGTGCGGACACTTTCGCGGCTGCCGGCTATCCGGCGTGATCGCGGGCCCTGGTCCGCGGCCCCTTGGGAGATCCGCCGCTTGCGATGTTCGTTCGCTGTGTAACTTTAGCGGGGTCTTGGGTGTCTAACGGCGGACTTATCGATAGCGCATGATAAGGCAGGCCCATGTCCCGCCACGGCGGAAGCCGACCCCCATGTTCAGTGGTGACGGCGCCTGGGGGTGAGTGGTGGGCGTCAAAAAGGGGAGGGAATGGCGAAATCGAAGACTTTGTATCTGCACATCGGAACGCACAAGACCGGGACGACCGCCATCCAGGGGCTTCTGACCACGCAAAGCGCGATGTTCGCACGCGGCGGCCTTTTCGTGCCCCGGACCGGCCGGCCCAATGAGGCGAGCGGTCATCACAATATCGCCTGGCAGCTCAATGACGATGCCCGCTATCGTCCGGCGCTCGGGACCATGGAGGGCTTGTGCGAGGAACTGAAGGCGAGCCCCCATCCCGCGGCTATCGTGAGCTCCGAGGACTTCGAGTACCTTTATAGCGACGAGCCGGCCTTGCAAGGCCTGAAGGACGCCTTCGAGGCGTGCGGCTATCAGGTCGAGGTGCTCGCGTTTCTGCGGGAGCAGACCGAGATGATCGGTTCGCTCTATCAGGAGTTGCTGAAACACGGCCTCGACATGAACTACGACCTGTTCACCTACGCCATGGTCAGGCACGGCAGCTTTGTGATGCATGACAAGTGGCGGTATTGTCTCTCCTACGAGCGGCTGATTGCCGGCTTTGCCGCGGTGTTTGGCGGGGCGCATGTGCATTGCCGGCGGTATGAGCGTCCCGTCCAGCAGGCCTTCCTGGAGATGCTGGGGCACCCGCTTGCAGCCGAGGCGGGGCTTGCGAGCGCCCCGGGCTGGGTCAACAAGGCGCTGCCGGACGTCAAGGTGCAGGCCTTGCAGCGCTACAACGCGTGGGTCTCTCGAAAAGGGGTTGCGGAGCCGCGGGCCTCCTTGGGGAGGCGGTCGATCATCGATGCCGAGCTGCCATACCGGGGCCAGGAGGCCCGCGCCCTCGATGCCGCATCGCCGCTGGGGCTGTGTGGTGCCCTGAGGTGGCGCCGCACGAACAGGTGGTTGCTGCGCAAGAAGGGGGTGCGTCTCGATCCTCCGCCGCCGCGGCGCTTGTTGCGCAACATGGTCCGCGGCGCCCAAGCCCGTCTTGCCCTCAGAAGGCAATGGCGAACCGTGAGTTGGCTCACGGATAGCGCGAGGACGGTGGCTTGTTCACGGTGATCGATGGCTGTCGGGGGATTTCAAGGATCACGCGGAGATTGGGGCGGAGCCTACCGCATGTAGCGGGGCGTCGCCATGATGTCCCAAGCCTTGACGGGGCCGCCTCGGGTCGGATGACGAACCGACGGGTAAGCGCGACAGGTAACCATTCCCGGGCTCGTGACCGGCGCACTAATCGCGATAGAATAGGCGGGCATCGGGCGGGTAGGGCGCGTGCCAGGGATAGGCAAAACAGGGGGTTGGGGCGGGCTTCGCGGGATGCCCCGGGCCCGTGACCAGGAGCAGAATCGGGGACGCATGAAGACTATCATCGTGACCGACAGGGCCGGATTCCCGCCAGCAATATCCAGAACCGGGAGGCGGTATCGGGGGATTCCCGGCATGTGTTCGTGCAGGGAGGGATGTTGCCGATGGCGCGCTCGTAGGCGAACCCCTGCGTCGGTATAAGCCGGCGGCGATCATGCGCTTCGCGGCTGAGAGTCACGTGGACCGGTCGATCCTGGGATCCGGGGACTTCGTCGCCACGAACGTCACCGGGACCTTCCGGCTGCTCGAGGCGGCGCGGGGTTGTTGGTCGAGGCTTGGCGCGCTGGCGAAACAGCAGTTTCGTATGGAAACGTGATGATGGGTATCGTCCGTACCCAGCAGTCGTATGGACGTGTGGATAACTATAAAGATATATAATAGAGGCATATGTGAGTCGCACGGGTGAGGCGGGGTTGCCATCGCCTGTCACGTGCCGGCTAGCCATGGCTGGGGGCGAGATTTTTGTGGCACATGCAGGCGGTTGCGTGATACCTCGGGCAAGTGACCCGACGGGATGGCCGGAGTGATAAGGCAAGGAGAACCAGATTTGCGCGTCTTACATTTTGGTCGCTTTTACAATGACAAGTTCGGCGGTCTGGAGCGACATGTCGATGCGCTGTTGCATGGCCTTAATGTGCACTGTGACGCAGATAATCTGGTGGCTCATGATCATTGGGCGAGCACCGTTATAGAGGCGGCGGGCTATACGGTCTACAAGACGCCTTCGCTTGGGAAAGTGGCGGGCACCGCCCTCTGCCCGGCCATGCCATGGCTTGCGCGCGCGCTGCATAGGGAACACCGGTACGACCTCGTTCACTTGCACTTCCCAGACCCGATGGCGCACCTCGCAAGCGCCTTCCTGCCCCGAAGCGTGAAGCGCGTCATCACCTGGCACAGCGATATCGTGCGCCAAAAGCGTCTTCTGCGGCTCTATCGGCCCTTTCTGAATCGCATCCTCAATCAGGCCGACGCCATCATCATTCCGACGCCTCGCCATCTCGAGTCATCGGAGCAGCTGCGGGCCTGCCGCCACCCCGAGCGCATCCATGTCGTCCCGTTTGGTCTGGACTATGAGCCCTTCGATAAGGCCGCACGTTCTCAGGCGGCCATCGGGGCCCTGCGGGCGCGGCTTGCGGGCGATGCGCCCTTGCTTTTTACGGTGGGGCGGCATGTCTACTACAAAGGATTGGAGTTCTTGATTCGGGCGATGGCGGACATCCCGCGCGCTGTTCTTGTCGTGGGTGGTGACGGCCCGCTTACGCCCAGCCTCGAGGCCTTGACCGAAACCTTGGGCTTGACGGCGCGCATCCGGTTTGTCGGGCGCATCCCCGACGCGGAGCTCCCCCTTTACTACCACGCCTGCGACATTTTCTGCATGCCATCTGTTGCGCCCGCCGAGGCCTTCGGGCTCGTGCAGCTCGAGGCCATGGCCTGCGGCAAGCCGGTCGTGTGCTGTGAGCTCCACAACGGGGTAACCCATGTCAACCGCGACGGGGAAACGGGGCTCGTCGTCCCGCCGCGTGACCCGCAGGCCTTGGCGATGGCCATCAACCATCTTTTTGATGATCTCGCGCTTAGGCAACGTCTAGGGGAGCAAGGATGCCAGCGCGCACGGACCGAGTTTTCCGTGGGCCATATGGTGACGGAGACCTTGGCGGTGTACGAGAAGGTGTTGGGTTTGGCCGCAGGCGCGGCGGCTACCGCACCGAGTCATCTTTCGCATGGGTCTCGGGCGGATGCCGTGGCCCGCACTATTGGTCGTTGATCGAATACTATAGCGGAGCAGTCATGGACACACAATTTGCGCAAAGCGCCGAACCCCAAAAGCCCGCTTCAGCTGTGGGTAAGACCAGCGCGTCCCAAAAACCCCGCCACATCTACATCGATTGCACCAGCACATACATGACGGGACTGAATACTGGTATCCAGCGGGTCGTGCGCGGGCTGGTGGAACGGGAGGAGGCCCTGAGTCGGCATGCCGGGGTTCCGTGCATTCCGGTTATCGCGTTCAGGGGGCGCTTTTGGCCTTTCTCCCGAACCCAAAGGGCGTGGATGTTAAGCATATTGACCGAAGGGGCGCAATCCCGCAAGACAGCGCGAGGCCGTTTCATGCGGCTTCAGGGCGCGATCCTAGCTGTGGGCGACCGCCTGCATGTCCCGCGGGGCGTTACGGAGGCGCCTCTTGGCGTAATCCGGGGTATCCTGGCCCGTTTGTTATGGCGCCTCAAGGCCCTCACGCCTTTGCGCGTTTTCCGCCGTCACGAGGTGCAAGCGATTGAGCCTGCACCACGAGACCTCCTTCTTATCCCGGATGCGTTCTGGGGCGGGCACGGACAGTTACCTGCCATAAAACGGTTCGCCGCCGCGGGTGGCGCCGTCGTGCCTGTGGTGCACGATGTGGCGCCGTGGACGCATCCTGTTTATTTCCCTGACTTTGATGCCAGACTTTTTACTCAAGGGCTTACGAGCATTCTGGCTGTTGCTTGCGGCGTATTGACTGTGTCGCGCGCTGTTATGACCGACGTGGGGCGTTTTTGTGCTGAACAGGGATACGGGCATATTCCGCTGGATTACACCTATAGTGGTGCGGACATTACGCAACCTATTCAAGCATCGATGGTTCCGGTGCGGCCGGCTATTGTTGCGCATTACCAGGCGCGGCCCTTTCTCATGGTCGGAACCCTCGAGCCGCGCAAAGGCTATCGGGCGGCGCTGGATGCCTATGCGCTCTACCGGCAGGCCGGCGGGTGCAGGCCTCTCGTCATCGTCGGACGCCGGGGCTGGAAGGAGCTCGATATTCTCGCGCGTATGGAGACCGTCGTCGCCGCGTCGGGCTCGGTGTTTTTTTACGACGATGCCTCGGATACGGAGCTCGGCGCCTTATATCAGTATGCTGGCGCGCTGATATTTGCCTCCCACTACGAGGGCTTTGGGTTGCCGCTTGTGGAGGCCATGCACATGGGCGTGCCCGTCATCGCGAGTGACATCCCCGTGTTCCGGGAGATTGGCGAAGATTATCCGGCGTATTTCCGGGTTGCGGACGCGGAGGACTTATGCCGGGCACTCCAAGAGCATGACCAAGCCATGGGCGGTGGCCGAAAGCCCCCCCGTTTGTGGCCGACATGGGATGGGGCGGCGCCGAAGTATATCGACAAGGCCATCGCCCTTTATGCAAAAGGTCGCATGAATAGCACATCTTGATTGCGCGGGGCTGTCGTTAGAGTCCGCCGCGTGAATCATATGGACTGCATCACGCAGCGCCACCGGCGGCGCTAACGTCATCCTCGACCGTCTGCGGGAGGCTGAGCCCGATAATTTCCAATATGCGTCTTGCGCTGTCTTCCCATGTCGCGTGTGGGATGTGGTGCGCAGCTCGGCGCGCATCGTCTTGCGGAAGTGTTAGCCAGTGCTGCACGGCGTCCGCTATGGCCGAGGGCTTGTGCGTGTTCTCAAAATACGTCGCGTATTTGCCGCCGATCTCCCGGAACACGGGGATGTCGCGCGCAATGATGGGTAAGCCGTGTCCGGCCGCTTCAATGAGGGGTAGACCAAAGCCCTCGCCTTCGCTTGCGGCGATGAGGCATCGGGATGCCCGGTAAATCCGATCCAGATATTCATCACTGATGCCATCGAGCCAAAAGAGGCGATGCCCGCTTTCCTTATGGCTACGCAGGGTATCGATAAGGGCCTCCACCATCCAGCCTTGGCTGCCGACGATAACCAGATTAATGGAGGCGCCCTGTCCCCAGAGTTGTTCAAAGGCCGCCAAGGTTTGGGCATATGCCTTGCGCGGTTCCAAGGTCCCCACCATCAAAAAGGTCGGACAAGCGGCTAGGCGCGCGAGCAGATGGGGGGCTGTGTCCGGCAAGCCTCGCGTGGGTACCGAATTCGCAATATCGTGACCCAGCGGAAAGCTAGCCACCTGCAATCTAGATAGCGCCGCTATTTTCTGGCCACTTAACCATTCCTCAAAATCGTCAGCCGTGGACTGGGAGATGCACAGGGCGCCGTCCGCTTGTGCGACTACCGCGAGCCAGGCCGCGTGTTGGGCCTTGGCTCCCGGTAGAAAACGATGGGGCATGCACACGGGCAATAAGTCATATACCACAAAATACACCCCTATGCCCCTCTCTCGCCACTGTCGGTACAGGCCCGCGTGCTCTACAGGCACCGTGTGGTGTAAGTCCAGTGCGATAAATGTGTCCCCTGCGAAAGCCTCTATGGCGTCATCCTCAAGTCCCTCAGAAGACGTCCCGAGAAAGGCCGCCGTCCAACGCCGCGCGTATCGGTAGCCGAACTCCCCGCGCTTGGCATAAACGGGTTCCACGCGGATATTCCCCCAGCTTTGCGTGAGCCATTCGCGAAGGAGGGCACGCACGATACGCTGGATGCCTGTCTTTGCATCCGCATGAATGATGGTAGATATATCCACGAACAAGCTTATGACGCGACCATCTGGTCTGAATGTGCCAGCAATATCCTGGGCAAGAGTTTGTATCTGTTGTTCGGGAAGTTGGCGTAGGCTCCATTGTGGTATCTCCGCCATCAGGTCGCCCAAGATGTCATCCGTATCGCGTGTCAGTAAAAATGGGGGTAGCGCTCGATCAGGGTGCTTAATATTTTGAGAGTACCGGCAAGCTGCTAGGACGTGGTCATATACGCAATCAACCGTGATGCTTTCTAGGCATCGCATATTATTGGGGCAGCCTCGCCTATCGGGAATATGGCAAGGAGAACACTCGACCTTCGCGTGAATCACATAACTCCATGGGGCGACGGGGGCCCATTCCGTTATGGTCTCGTGGCCGCTATATATACCTATGAGAAGGATGCCGGTCTTTGCCGCGATATGTGCCCCCCAAGAGTTATTGGCGACACAAACGGATATTCCCGATAACGATTCCTCTAAAGATAGAACCGATAGTCCGACATGCCACACAATTCTGCCATATTCTGGCAGATGCAAGCAGCTCCGCTGCGCCTCATTTAGGACATAAACATGGACAGCATCCACTTCTCGTGCGCGCAATAGGCGGCTTGCAAGCTCTCCGAACTTATCGGTTCCCCACTCTTTCGAATCATTCCCCGCAAATGGAAATAATCCGACGGACACTCTGCTGCTCGATTTCGCGCTGTGTATCAGGGGCGGCGAACCTGTATAGAAGACGTTATAGCAGCAAGGTAAGTCTGTCACGAGGTCCATCATGTGCTTTGCTGCTGGTGTTGTATTTAGGCGAGAGGGTACGGTGGGTATATCCCGTTCCGAAGGTAGCTTTATCGCAAGCAAACCATCAATGCGCGCGTCGAATATTTCGTAGCCTACCTTAACGCGCGCGTTTACTTCAACGAGAATGAAGCGCGTGTCTGCATGACGGCGCAAATCCAAAGCAAGGTCGTATTCGTCGAGACGGGATAGGATTGTAGCGAACTCGACACTGTCAATGCTGGGTGCAGCCGCCGAAGTTTTCTTAAAAAAGTCAAACGTAAAAATATGGCGAAAGAGCCCCGTTTCGCGCGCCTGGTATTCATTCCAGCTGCCCACGATGATATCAATATGGGCATAGGGATACTTGGCGCGAAGCATACGGAGAGCAGGTAATGCCAACACGAAGTCCCCCATATGATCTAATTTGAGAACCAGTATGCGGGCAAATTCGGGCGCCGGCGGCGATGTGCGCATCACTCGTATTTCTGCGGGAAGCGCTGGGAGTCTAGGTATCGTGAGGGCTTCAAGGGCCCTGAG
>DAHWGZ010000279.1 GCA_027335965.1 Acidiferrobacter sp. | reverse complement strand
TTCACGCGCCCGCGCGGGACCGCTTCCTTGATGCTGATCTTGATGATATCGCCGATGCCCGCATAACGGCGCTTCGAACCGCCAAGGACCTTTATGCACTGCACCTTCTTGGCGCCACTGTTGTCCGCGACGGACAGCACGCTTTGCATCTGAATCATGATGTTCCTTCCGTTAGGCGCGCACTGCGTAGCCCGCCATCATAACATCGATTTACGTGGCCCCAAAGGCCCTATACGACGGCGGGGCGGTCCAACACCCGCACGAGCCGCCATGTCTTGGTCTTCGACAGCGGACGGCACTGCTCCACCAAGACCAGATCGCCTTCGCGACCCTCGTTGTTCTCATCGTGCGCATGCAGCTTGGTGCTCCGGCGCACGAACTTCCCATAGACCGGGTGCGGCGTCCGTCGCTCGATCAGCACCGTGATCGTCTTGTCCATCTTGCTGCTCGTCACCCGGCCGGTCGCCGTACGGGCGGACTTCTCCACTGTCGTATCCGTCATCGCCTATCGGCTCCCCGCTTGCTGCATAACCGTCAATATCCGCGCGATATCCCGGCGCACCTTCGCGATCTCGCTTACGTTCCGGATCTGGCCCGTGGCGTTCTGCATGCGCAATGTAAACTGCTTCTCGCGCAACGCCTCGAGCTCCTTGCGCTGATCCTCGACCGATGCCGCCCGTATTTCTTTCAGATCCATAACCGCCTCTCTTTAGGCCACTTGCCGCGCCACGAACGCGGTCTGGACCGGCAACTTCGCGGCTGCCAGGCGAAACGCATCGCGCGCCACCGCCTCGCTCACCCCTTCCATCTCGTAGAGCACCTTGCCGGGCTGGACCAGCGCCACCCAGTATTCCGGGTTGCCCTTTCCTTTACCCATGCGCACCTCGAGGGGCTTTTTCGAGATGGGCTTGTCGGGAAACACGCGGATCCACACTCGGCCGCCGCGCTTGATGGAGCGCGTGAGCGCCCGGCGCGCGGCCTCGATCTGGCGCGACGTCAGGCGTCCGCGCCCCATGGCCTTCAGCCCGAACTCCCCGAAACTCACCTTGTTTCCGCGCGAGGCAAGTCCGCGGTTGCGGCCCTTGTGTTGCTTGCGAAACTTCGTTCTCTTTGGCTGCAGCATGCGTTCACCGGAATCAGGCCGTGGCCTTCTTCCCCTCCGTCTCCGCGTCCGCGGGGTTCATCTGCCCGTAGATCTC
>DAHWGZ010000278.1:356-1217 GCA_027335965.1 Acidiferrobacter sp. | reverse complement strand
TGCGCGCGATCTTCTTCATGGGCTCGATCCGAGAGCGCAGGGCCGTGGTGCACCAGGCATCCAGGAACTTGCCGGCCCAGGTGGCCGACTGGTAGGTCCAGAACTGCTGGAAGTCTTCCTTCAAGAGGTAGGCGCGGACGCTTTTCAGGTTATAGCGCAGGAGCTCCTTCAATCGCCCCTTCTGGGGGGCGGTCAGGTTCTCGGACCGCTTGAGAAGACACCAACGGCTTTTCTTCAGGACCGGCTCCTGGCCATTGCGGGCGAGCACTCGCGCCTCCTCGGCGCGCACCTCATCCAGGGCGTCATTCATCTTGGCGACGATGTGAAATCGATCCAGGATGTGGACCGCCTGCGAACAGCGCTCCCGGATCACCCGGATGTAGGGCCGCCACATATCGAGCAGACGAACTCGATGCCAGCACAGGTCTCTGGCCCCAGCATGGTGAAAAACCCCTCGAAGGTCTGCACGGTGCGCTCCTTACCCACCCACAGGAGACGGACCATGCCGGCCTCGATCTGATAGGCGAGCGTGAGATACTTGTGCCCCCGGCTGTAGGCGATCTCATCGACCCCGAAGGCCTTGATGGGGCCCAGGACCCGGTGCTCCAATCCCCATTGGACGATCCACGCGACCGAGCGATACACCTGATCCCAGGAGGTGTGAAACGACCGGGAGACCTCCAGCCACGAGAGTTTTCGCGCCCAGGTGGCGAGGAATTGCATGTAAGCGGTCGTCAGATGATGCTTGCCACAGGCCCACGGCAGGAGTTCGGCCACGACCCCGCACTGGGGACAGTCCACGCGCCGCCTGGCATAGCGGAAGAAGACCGCAAAGCCCCAGAAGGGGATAAACTCAAAGGT
>DAHWGZ010000278.1:0-346 GCA_027335965.1 Acidiferrobacter sp. | reverse complement strand
CGCTTCCCGCAGCCCGAGCAATAGGGCTTCGAGCCCTGACGGGGGACCACCCCGACCTCGATGGTGTCCGGCTTCCCGGGAGCGAATCGGGCTTCTTTGTACACAAACCCCTTGAAACGATAACAGCGATTCAATAATGTCGTGAGTTCCATGACTAAGCGCGCAACCTCCTCGGGACAGGGTTCGCTTAAGGCATCCGCGGATGCGCTAGCGACACTCAAGACCTATTGTAAGGATATTGACCGCTGGCCGCAGAGTTGGGCGGGCTTCCCGGACCTGGATGTACCCGTGGGCGAACGGATCGTGGCGGAGTTTACGCCTTTCCTTCTGGCCTTGATCGCCGAAC
>DAHWGZ010000277.1 GCA_027335965.1 Acidiferrobacter sp. | reverse complement strand
GGCCGGGACCGCGAAGCCTGCGGCTTTCAGGGCGATCTCGAAGCTCAAGCGTGACGAGACCCCGAGCAGGACAGCATCGCCCGGCCGCCAGCCACGCGCCAGCGCGGCGCCTATTACCTTGTCCACGGCGTTGTGGCGACCGATATCTTCACGCACCACAGTCCCCGCTGTCCCTGCAAGGATGGCGGCGTGCGCGGTTCCGGTGCGATGATTCAAGGTCTGTTGCCGGACCATGTGGGTCATCTGCTCATGCACCCAGTCGGGTCGCAGGGGGGCGGCCACGGGTACCGATGGAAAGGGGACAAGACCGTCGAAGCGTGGGATTCCGCATAGGCCGCAGGCGCTGGCCCCGACCAATTCGCGGCGCTTGCCGGCCGCCCGCTGGGCTGCCGGGGGCGCAAGCTGGAGGTAGGCGGTCCAGTGACCGGCGGCGGTCGTAACCCATTCCCAGGCGATGACCTCGGTAATATCCCGCAAGATACCCTCGCTCCACAGGAATCCCCGCACGAAATCGTCCCTATCGATCGGCGTGACCATCATCACCGCATAGGAGGCGCCGTTGATCACAAGCGACAGCGCCGCCTCCTCGAGTATTGCCTCCTGTCGTTCGTGGGCCGACAGACCGGATCTTACAAGCACCGCCGGTCGCCAGCCTATGGCCTCCTTGTCGACTTCCAAGTACATGGCACCTCTCGTGGGGTCGTGGGGATCGACAGCTCATCTGTGTGATACCGCGCACATGAATGTCTGCGCGCCTGTGCGCCCAAACGCCGTTTTCCGGTCCCCGCTCGTTGGCGCTCGGTCCTCAATTTTCGCGAGTCCTGGCCGGCCCCGACATCCGCCCTTTCGGCTATGTCGCCACGGCTATCCGGTCATGATCATCCCCGTGTAGGCCCGGCGCGTGCAGAAACGCCCGAGATCGGCCGGCGGCCGTCACGACGCCGGGACGCAAGGATTGCCAGCAGGTTGCGATGCATGCTCTAATAGATAGGATCAGCTGCTCGCCGTGAGCGACGCATCGCCGCAGGCGATGGCCTCGGAGAGGGCTGGTGAGTCGGCGCGAAGGTATGGTCGAAAGGCGAGTCTGCGGGTTCCGGCGCGAACGGATGCGGGGCCGCGGATCGATCACGTTGCCGCCTGCACGTTGGGAGTGGTAGTTCAGTTGGTTAGAATACCGGCCTGTCACGCCGGGGGTCGCGGGTTCGAGTCCCGTCCACTCC
>DAHWGZ010000276.1 GCA_027335965.1 Acidiferrobacter sp. | reverse complement strand
GGCGCGGACGCTTTTCAGGTTATAACGCAGGAGTTCCTTCAATCGCCCCTTCTGGGGGGTGGTGAGATTCTCGGAGCGCTTCAAGAGACACCAGCGGGACTTTTTTAATACGGGTTCCCGGCCATTGCGGGCCAGCGCTCGCGCCTCCTCGGCACGCACCTCATCCAGGGCGTCATTCATCTTGGCGACGATGTGGAAGCGGTCGAGGATATGCACGGCCTGGGAACAGCGCTCGCGGATGACCCGGATGTAGGGTCGCCACATGTCCGAGCAGACGAACTCGATGCCGGCGCAGGTCTCCGGCCCCAGCATGGTGAAGAAGCCCTCGAAGGTCTTCACCGTGCGTTCTTTGCCTACCCACAAGAGACGCACCATGCCCGCCTCGATCTGATAGGCGAGCGTGAGATATTTGTGCCCCCGGCTGTAGGCGATCTCGTCGACCCCGAAGGCCTTGATGGGGCCCAAGACCCGGTGTTCCAGTCCCCATTGGACGATCCACTCGACCGAACGGTACACCTGATCCCATGAGGTGTGAAACGACCGGGAGACCTCCAACCACGAGAGTTTACGGGCCCAATGGGCCAGAAACTGCATGTAGGCTGTGGTGAGATGATGCTTGCCGCAGGCCCAGGGCAGGATCTCGGCCACGACCCCGCACACGGGGCAATCGACCCGCCGGCGGGCATAGAGGAAGAAGACCGCGAATCCCCAAAACGGAATAAACTCAAAGGACCGTTCGGGCAGCCGGTCGTAACCCGCCCGGCGCTTCCCGCAGCCCGAGCAATAGGGCTTTGAGCCCTGACGGGGAACCACCCCGACCTCGATGGTGTTCGGCTTCCCGGGGGCGAACCGGGCGTCTTTGTACACAAACCCCTTGAAATGATGACAACGATTCAATAATGTCGTGAGTTCCATGGTTAAGCGCGCAGCCTCCTCGATTCAAGGTTCGCCACGGGCGTCTTCGGAGGCCCTGGCGACACTCAAGACCTATTGTAAAGACATCGAGCGCTGGCCAGAAAGCTGGGCGGGCTTCCCAAATCTCGATGTGCCCGTCGGCGAGCGGATCGTGGCGGAGTTCACGCCTTTTCTCCTCACCTTAATTGCCGAACGCCGGACCAAGAAAACGGTGAAGAAATACGCCGATTATCTCTGGATCTTGGGCGGCGAGATTATTCATCGGACCCACTTCGAGGAGCGCGACCGGCGACTATCCGGTCGCGCCCTCATT
>DAHWGZ010000275.1:505-1236 GCA_027335965.1 Acidiferrobacter sp. | reverse complement strand
TCACACACCGGGCAGCGGCAGCCGTTTTTGAAGGGCTTGACCCAGAGATGGAGTTCCGTATCGCGTTGCTTAAATGAGAAGGCAGTGATTTTCAGGTCTTTCAGGCGTAGTATTTTCGCCAGCAACGTCAGGTTGCTCTGGGTTTCCTCTCTTTGTCGATTACTGGTCAACAACTGAGAGGAGACCCGTGTTTACCCTCCATTGCAAGCCCTTGTACACCCCGACAGACATCACCCCACCTAACGCCTATCCCACCCTGGCCCGTTTACACCGCCACACCTACCAGACCTGCCTGATTATCAAGCCGATACCGTGGGGAAAGTCGGATAGAGCCGTTTTTGGGGATGCCGGGATAATTAATCGCTCCTTTGGTTGGGTAAATGGTTGCGGTATGACGAAGGCTCACATCAGCACGGACCAAGCGGGTTTCGTGCGTGCGCTGTTGCTGCAGATGTATGAGTCTCGTCTGGGGTTGGGGGTGGCGTCTTTCGTCATCATCAGCGTCGGTATCATCGTGTATTCGAGTGGGTGGCTTGTGCTTGTATTTAATGGCCCCATTTGGCTTCGGAGGCGGTTGGGGCGAAATAATGGGAGTGGCCTAGAGTCGCGGGATTGACGGTATGGGAAGGAGTCGCGGATCTGCATCGTATATGGCCGCATGTATGGCATGACTATAGACATCATGTATTGACCTGCCCGGCCTCAAGCGACGTGGATTAAGCTTGAGGTCG
>DAHWGZ010000275.1:0-495 GCA_027335965.1 Acidiferrobacter sp. | reverse complement strand
CATCAGCTCAGAGCCACAATTGAGGGGGCAGGTCATGACGAAGTTTAGCAAGCCTGAATTTCCACGGCGCGGAATTCACCTAACGGGCTCGCGCGCGAATTACCGCCTACCTGCGTATTCTGATCGAAGTCTGACTATTAAGCGGCGGATATGCGTTATTGCCTGTGGGCACTTCGGGCCCGCAGGCGCGCCTTATCGTTAGTCTAATGAGTGCGCCTACATCCCGAATCACCAGGGTCCTCTCTCAGCCAGTTCGCAGTTCCGATGGCGCCTTCCGTGACAGATACCCATGCAAAGGACGCATAAATACCGGTATTCTCGCATTTCCACCCGAATGGGCGACCGAGGGTCTTGACACGACCCAGGGCATATGACAATGTGCATATATGCCGATCGGCGCACTAAAAGAACTAACAGAATGCCGGCGCTTCTTCCGGGAGCCCGCCACCTCGCGCCAGCGTCAGTATGAGGCGCTCAGGGCCTATTTCCTCGAAG
>DAHWGZ010000274.1 GCA_027335965.1 Acidiferrobacter sp. | reverse complement strand
GGATGAACATGGTCGTGACCAGCGAGATGCCGATGGACGAGCCGACCGTGCGCATGAGACTAAAGAGCCCTGCGGCCTCCGATGCCGATTCGCGCGGGAGCGTCGAGAATGCGACCGTCGAGAGCGGCACATAGATCATGCCCAAGCCCAGGCCCTGGATCAGTACCGGCCAAATGACCTGCCATTCACTGATATGGAGGTCGTAGCGCCCCATGGCCCAGGTCCCAAGGCCGCTCAGGACGATACCGATGGCGATCAGGACGCGCGGACTCATGCGGGTGATGAGCCGGCCTACGATCAACATACTGAATGCGCTCACCACGCCCCGCGGCGCCATGGCAAGACCGGTGGTAAGCGTCGGGTAATGAAGGAGCTCCTCTAGGAATAGCGGCTGCATGACCATGGACCCGTACATCCCGAGACCGAAGATCGCGAGCAGCAGGCTTGCCACTGTAAAGTTGCGGTCGGCCAAGATGCGCAGATCGAAGAGGTGCGATCCGCGCCGCCCGATACTATGCACAGCGAAGGCGGCCAGACCGGCGATTGCCACCACAGCCGCCAGCTGAATGCGCAGCGATCCGAGCCAGCCGTATTCGTTGCCGCGATCCAGAAGAAATTGCAGGGCGCTGATGCATAGCGCCAGATAGGCGAGCCCCGCCCAGTCCATGACACGCTCACAGCGCGCGGTGTCGGGGACCGATGTGAGCGCCAGGACATAGGAAAGGATACCGACCGGGAGGTTTATGAAGAAGGTCCAGCGCCAACTCAAGACCTCGGTCAGATAACCCCCCAGGGTGGGTCCGAGAATAGGGCCTATCATGACCCCGATGCCCCATATGGCCATGGCCCGCCCGCGTTCCTCGACCGGGTAGACGCTTACCAGGATGGCCTGCGAAAGCGGGACCAGGGAGGCCCCGAAGGCCCCCTGCAACAGACGGAATACAACGATCTGGCCAAGCGAGCCGGCCAATCCGCACAGGGCAGAGAACAGCACGAACCCGAAGATGCTGATGAGCAGGTAACGCCGGCGGCCGAGCCGGTCCATGAAAAACCCCGTGAGCGGCATGAACACCGCGGATGCCACGAGGTAGCTCGTCAGTACCCAAGTGATCTGATCGGGGGTGGCCTCGAGCTGCCCTTCCATATGTGGCAGGGCGACGTTCACGATCGTGGTGTCGAGCACCTGCATCACGGTCGTCGCCATGACCGCGATCGTGATCAGCAGGCGCTGTCGGGGGCT
>DAHWGZ010000273.1 GCA_027335965.1 Acidiferrobacter sp. | reverse complement strand
GACTGCCGTGAGCGCGATTTGGTGAACGCGATGAAGAGCTTCTCCAGGAGCTCGGCGACCCGTTTGTTGATGTACTCCGAGCCGTTGTCGGAGTGGAAGCCCCGCACCGTAAAAGGGAAGGCCGCCAGCAACTGTTCCAGGATTGGGATCAGATAATATTCACTGATCTTCTCGACGGTGCACACCACCTCGAACTGCGTGACCTCGTCGACCGCGTTCACATGATAAACGCCCTTTTTCCCGTCCAAATCCCCCTGGTGGACGGTGTCGATGCGGATGCTGCCGGGTTGTCCATTGGGGGTCGGTTTGCGGCGTTCGCCGATCGCGATCGGCCGCGGCCGGGTCTTTGCGAAGTGACGCCGCTGGCGCGTGTACGCGACGGATTTGCGGAGGTTGTAGAGGTGGCTCACCGAGATCTGCGCCAGGCGCTCGTATTCGGTCTGCCCGAAGACCAACAAGGCCCGCTCGCAGAGCTTCTTGACCGCCGGCCCCGAGGGCGTGTCATGGCGCTCATCCATCGCCGCCAGCAGACCGATATCGGCGGGGCTGTACTTCGGCGTAAAGCCCGCCACGGTCCTCTGGCGGCGTCTCACGGCGCCGCTCGTGCGGTACTGGGCGATCAGGCGCGTGATCTGCTGCCGGGAGTAGCCGCTGACCTTGACGAGTACGCGAATCACGACCCCCTGGTCGGCCCGGGAGAGGGTGGGATACCGGAATCGGACCAGGGTCTTTTGCACCCATTCGTAGCGGGCTGCAGGGCTACTCAGTACCGAAAAGGCCACCGTCTGGGTGCCGGACAAAAAGTCCGCGAGCTGATCAATGGAGGTCAGGTTATCGAGGTTCATAAGGGTCTGCATCTCCCCATCATGAACAAAACCCGATCCGGCTTCAGACTCATTTCATGTTAGAAACACAACCCCTCCTCCAGACTCATCTCATGTTGGAAGAGGCTATAGATTTACACACATGCCAGTCAGTGTCATGATGGATTCTCCAGCCCCTGTGGGAATCGGAAATGACCGGGAAGACGAGGCGCGCCCTCGGCGTGTCACGACCAATGATCGCCAAAAGCATCGACAAGGCCGATGTGGTCGGGGTGTTGGTTGGGCTTGGGGGCCGGCATCATGGGCCCAGGGAACCGAAGGTTACGCTAGGGATCTGGGTGGTGGGCTTGGTCTGCACGAAGCTGAAGGAACTTGTTTGGCCGCGGAATGGTCGGCCCTTTCCGCCTCGGTGCAGTTTG
>DAHWGZ010000272.1 GCA_027335965.1 Acidiferrobacter sp. | reverse complement strand
CCCAACGAGTATGCGCGCAGAATGCAACACCCAGATCAAGACCCGTCTATGAGGTCCGCTGCGTAGGGACCACTTCATATTTACCGTCGTGCGCACAGCCTCTGGACGCCGATCCCCGTGCGGAGGCCTAAGCCTCGCCCCAGCAGGGCGCGGCTATCGATGCCGGCGAGCGCGCAGGCGGCGTGCAGGCAAGCACCCGCAGCCTGCGCTTGTCGGATATTCTGGGCGAAAGTTTGGCGATCCTTCAGCGGAATCATTCGTCCGCGCCCTCTCGGGTATCGCCGAGAGGTTTTTGAGAGCACCAATAAGGCGGCGGTCTCGGCCAAGGCCTTGTCCTTACGCCGCATCTCGCGCTCGCGCTCCTGGATGCGCCGCCGATCCTTGCGGGTCTCCTCGGGTCTGGCCCGGACCTCGGCCGGGGTGGCCAAAGCCGCGATGGCCATTACGGCCTCCAGACGGGCAGTGGCCGTCCAGGTCCGCCGTTCTCGGGGCTCCCAAGGCCTTAGCCCGCCAGCGTTCCAGCGTGGCCACTCCTACCCGCAACTCCTGGGCCACCTTGTCCACGCCGCGCTCTCGGGGGCGGCGGCCGGGTTGAGCACGGCCGTCGTTCTCTCGCCTCGCCCCCAGATTAACGATCAATGGAGGCGGCAACCCCTGTGACGCACGGGTTAATGGCCAGGGCGCCATTCATCGGATCCGGGTGTACGGGGAATGGAAACGAATTCCCGGAGGATTGCGCCTCTGGGCCCAGGGGTATTTCGTCTCCACGTTCGGCTGGAATGAGGCCATGATCCGGAAGTTCTCCAGAAACCAGGAGCCAGAATACCGGCGTTCGGACCTAATGAACCTGTGGCGTGGATTGCCACCGTCAGGTCGCCCTAAGAACCGGGGCCGCGTGAGCGACCCCCTCTAGCCGCTTTGAGCGGCTCACAAACTCGTGTCGGCAAACGCCACGCCCCCGCCCATGGAAACCTCACCGGCGGAAGCGCCGGTAACGGGGCGGCATGAGTGGCCTGCGACGGATGAAGCCGCGATGAAACCGGGCATATCGCATGGCCCGCTGCCGTAGCAAGGGATGACGTGCCGCGAATGCGGGATGATGGAGCGTGTAGCGCCACATCCGACGTCGTACAAAACGATGCGTAAAGATCATGCGGCCGACAGGCCGACGCCAGAGGATACCCGGATGAGCCCGATAGAAGGGGATGACGCGTGTCCGCCAAAGTGCATAGCGCGCAAGAAACGGGTGATGCCGTGCC
>DAHWGZ010000271.1 GCA_027335965.1 Acidiferrobacter sp. | reverse complement strand
CCCGATCCCCGGGTTTTACGGGAATCAGCGAGGGCGCCACCACCACGCAGTCGTGGCCCAGATGGGTCAGCTGGCGATAGATCCCATAACCGCACGGACCGGCCTCATAGCAGAACGACAGGACCTCCCCCTGGGGGCTCAGTTTCTTCACGAGCTTGGCTACCGCCTCCGGGGTGTTGGCGATCTCCCCGTAATAGCGCGGCTTACCCTGACCGGCCTCGGCGATGGCGACCGCTATGGTGTCTTTGTGTGTATCCAGCCCCACGTACTTGCTAAACTTTGTCATGACCTGCCCCCCTCAATGGTGGCTCTGAGTTGATGGTGGTTTACCCGGCCGTAAGCTTAACCCACGTCGCTTGAGGCCGGGCAGGTCAATACATGATGTCTATTACCGGCGCTCGGTCGCGTTCGCGATCACCCCCGACGAGGAGTTGCGCCCGGCGCTCGCGCGGCTTGGCGTGCGCATCCAGGATGTGCGAACCGTGCTGCTCACCCATCTGCATACCGATCATGCCGGGGGGCTTGGCCACCTCGCGCACAGTGCCGTGTGGGTATCGGCGTCCGAGTGGCGCCTGGCGCGCGGGTGGGGCGGGGCGCTGCGCGGTTATGTGACGCACCATTGGCCGGAGGGCCTGGCGCCGCGCTTCTACGACTTTTCCGGTCCGCCGCTCGGACCGTTTGCGCGCACCTGCGTCATCACCAAGGCGCGTGACGTCGTGGTGGTTCCGACCCCCGGGCACACGCCCGGACATGTCTCGGTGATCGTGCGCATCGATGATGTCCGCTATTTTTTGGCGGGCGATGCCAGTTACACCGAGGCGGCGCTTCGCGTGAGGGTCGCCGATGGCGTGACCTTCTTTCCGCGCGCCGCGGTGCGCACCCTGGATCGCATTGCCGCCTACGCGCGCACCGAGCCCACGGTCTATCTGCCCACCCACGACCCGCGATCGGTGGCGCGTCTGCGCGCGGCCGAGATCCTGGTGGCAGACGGCGGGTCGCCGTGATCCGCCACCCCGTTCCTAGGATTTCACGGGTTGCGGCTGGCGGCGCGCGGCGATGCGCGCATCCAGTATCGAGGTCGCGAGAAAGCCGGCCGCTAAGGTTATGAGGGCAAGCGGTGCCGTGGCGTCGGTGTGTGTAAGCAGGACCGTGCCGCCCGCCATCCAGCCGATGATCGTACCGATCCATGGCGCGTACGGGGTGCGATCCGCGAGTTCGGTTGCGCTGCCGCGTTTGAGCACGGCGCGGTAACGCGCGATCAAGGCCCCAC
>DAHWGZ010000270.1 GCA_027335965.1 Acidiferrobacter sp. | reverse complement strand
GATGCGCGCCGGTGGTTCGTTATCTCTATCTCCAGAAGCTGCATGCGGCCACACCTGTCGCATGGCGCGACCTCGTGCGCCGCACATACGGCGTGACGGCATGGCTTATGCTGGCCGGCGTCCTGATCGCCCTGTTGTTCGCCGCCCTGGGATTTATGATCAGCCATCTCCCCCAGATGCTCGCCTTTTGGGGCCGCCATGGCGGATACGCGGGCGTCATCGCCGGGATATGCCTGCTCGCCGCGGGCGTGGTCATGACCGGCGGCGCGGCATTTTTGTGGGGCGGGCTGTCTGTCATCGCGTATGCGCGGGCGGTGGTGGAGCCGGCGCGCCGGATTCGCGAGGTCATCGTGCAGGGCCTCGCGTGCGCCTGGCGATGTGCGCCGATCGTGATCGGCATGAGCACTTTTCAGGGGCTTCTGGTGGCCTATGCGGTTGGCGCGCAGCTCGCCAAGCCAAGCGGCATGGTGTTCATGCCCGTGATATGGCCGGCGGTGTTCTTCGCGCCCGTGGCGCTCGCCTTCCTGCTGGCGCTGGCCGAGTCGGGCGTCCCGTGGCGTACGCAACAGACGTCGAGGGCGGCCTTATGATGCGCGTGTTGTTCGTGTGTCTCGGCAACATTTGCCGATCGCCCATGGCGGAGGGCCTGTTCCGCGAGCTCGTGATCCGCAAGGGGCTCGACGAGCTCATCGAAATCGATTCCGCGGGCACCCACGGCTATCATGTCGGCGAGGCCCCGGACGAGCGCGCCCGCCGGACCATGGCGGGCCACGGCATCGACATAGAGGGGCTCGCCGGACGTCAGGTCACCGCGGCCGATCTGCGGGATTTCGATTATGTGCTCGCCATGGACCGCGACAACCTGGCCCATCTGCAAGCCCTCGGTGGGGAACCGCGGGTCTCTCTGGGGCTGTTCCTGGATTTTGCCCGCACCACGCGGGTCCGCGAGGTTCCAGACCCCTATTACGGTGGCCCCGAGGGGTTTGAACGGGTCTATGCGCTGCTTGAAGACGCGGCCCAGGGTCTGCTTGCGGACATCGAGGCCCGGCTGTCCCGCGCCTGAGGAACCCTCAGGCCGGGGTGGGTCTGTCGCTGCGCCCCCGGGTTCACCGTCCTGCCTCGCCCGCCGGCTTTCCCTGATTGCAAGCGGTTCGAAAGGAACCGTTCTTCGTCACCAGCCAGACGCCCGCCGGCCACAGCCGGCGGGCGAGCCCGGCATCACTCGTCGTTTGGCGTTTCCTGACGCTCGGTCTCACGCACCGGTCGCGCCTCGGACTCCCCGGATCGTGCGGTCGGCTCCGGCCGGGAGGTCGGCTCGGGCCGGGAGGTCGGCTCGGGCCGGGAGGTCGGCTCGGGCCG
>DAHWGZ010000026.1 GCA_027335965.1 Acidiferrobacter sp. | reverse complement strand
CATCCCCAAGGGTGTTCAGCAGGGTCAGCAGATCCGTCTGGCCGGTCAGGGCAATC
Organism: Acidiferrobacter sp.; assembly: GCA_027335965.1. Next base: position 15,626 of record DAHWGZ010000026.1, on the reverse strand, counting down.
CGGGACCGGCGGGGGCCGGAGACTTGTATCTCGAGATCGCCATCGCGCCGCATCCCCTGTACCGCGTGGACGGCCGCGACCTCTATCTCACCGCGCCGGTCACTCCCTGGGAGGCCGCGCTCGGCGCCCGCCTCAAGGTCCCGACGCTCGCCGGAACCGTGGAGCTGCGCCTGCCGGAGGGCTCCCAGTCCGGCCAGAAACTGCGGTTAAAGGGGCGCGGCATGCCGGGCGCGACGCCCGGCGACCAGTACGTACTGATCGAGATCGTCAATCCCAAGGTCGATAGCGAACAGGCCCGCGAGCTCTATCGCGCGCTGGCCCGCGATCTGGCCTTCGATCCGCGCGCGCATTGGGGGGCGACATGAGTGACATCCTGGAAGGGCTGCTCCTGGACGAATACGCGGTGGTGACCCGCGCCGAGCTCTGCGGCAGCGGCCGGCTGAGCCCCGAGGAGCTCGACGCCCTCGATGCGCTCGGGCTCCTGCCGGCACGCGCCGAGGGCTACCCGGCGGCCGCCCTCGCGCTGGTGCGGCGCGCGGCGCGCCTGAAGCGGGGCCTGGACACCGATTGGGAACTGGTCGCGGTGATGATGGATCTGTTGCGCGAAATCGACGCCTTGCGCGGCGAGGTGCGCCGCCTGAAGGCCTGCCAGCGATAGCCGCGGCCTGCTAGCGCCGGCGCAGCCCGGGAATGCCGGATACCGGCGTCTGCGCGGCCATCGGATAGCCGCATCCACAGCGTTCGGCGCCGGCGGCCACGGGTGCCGTGCAATGCGGGCAGAGCGTCGCCGTGGCCACGACCTCGGCCCCGAAGACGTAGCCGCAGGCACAGCGTCCCACGGCCTTGGGCAAGGTCGCCGTGCACACCGGACACTCCTTGTCGGCCTTGGCCCGTTGCGGGGGCTCGCCCTGGGCGGCCTGGTGGTGGCCATCGCGATAGGCGGCCCACTCGCGCCCGAGGGCCTCTTCGTCGGCCACGGCGAGCGCCAGCGCCCGCTCGCGACCGCGATCCTCGGGGTGTAGCGTGACGGCGCGCCGCAGGCGTTCGACCTCATTGTGGGCCTGCTTGTAGCGCGCCGTCAGATATTCCCCGTACAGCCGCTCCTGGTCGTCCTCGGTCTCGCTCGCCAAGGCCTCGACATAGCCGCAAAACGGGCAGGCGCGGGAATCCCGCGCGTACTGGCGGGCGCACGAGGGGCAGGGCTTTCGATACAAGGTGGAAATCGCGTCTTCCGTCATGACATCTCCTCCATCACCAACTATACAACGCCAACCCCGCTTGTGAAGGTGCGCTCGTCGGCTGAGTCCGGCCGCAAGACGGAGCCGCCCGCCCATCGGCCCGATGGCAACGGTCCCCAAGCCCCCTTAGGCTCACGGCCATGGATCGCTTGTTCGCCGAGGGCCGCAACTGTTGGCGCGTCGTGAATGCCGAGGCGCTCACCTTCCTGATCGACGGGGAGGCGTACTTCCAGGCCTTCCAGGAGGCCGTGGGCACCGCCGAGGACCAGATCCTGATCTCGGGTTGGGACGTCGACAGCCGCATGGCCCTTGGCGGGACCGGCGATGAGCGCCCGGACAGCCGCCTCGGTCCCTTTCTCGACGCCCTCATGCGGCGCAAGCCCCGCGTGCAGGCCTTTTTGCTGAATTGGGACTTCTCGCTGCTGTTCGCGCTGGAGCGCGAGCCCTTTCCGGCCTTCAAGCTCGGCTGGCGCACCCATAAGCGCCTGCACTTCCACCTCGACAACCACCACCCCCCGGCCGGCTCGCATCACCAAAAGATCGTCGTGGTCGACGACCGGATCGCGTTTGCCGGCGGGCTCGATCTCACCATCCATCGTTGGGACACGCGCGCCCATGACGCCCGCGACGGGCGCCGGATCGGGCCCACCGGACACCGCTACGGGCCCTTCCACGACGTCCAGATGGCCGTCAGCGGGCCGGCGGCGCGGGCGCTTGGCGATCTCGTGCGCGACCGCTGGCGCGCGGCCACCGGCTGGGGCATCCCCCCGTCCGCGGCCCCCGAATCCCTAAGCCCCTGGCCGCTGTCGGCGCCCCCCAGGCTTTACGAGGTGCCGGTGGCCATCAGCCGCACCCAGGGCCCCTACGAGGGGCACGACGGGATCGACGAGATCCGCCACCTCTACCGCGACGCCCTCGCGCGTGCCCGCGACGTCGTCTATATCGAGAATCAGTACCTCACGGCGGCCGCCGTCGGTGATGCCTTGCGCGCGCTCTTGCAGCGCGCCGAGCCGCCCGAGATCATCCTCGTCTTGCCGCTCAGCATCCCAGGCTGGCTGCAGCGCCACACCATGGGCGCGCTGCGTGCGCGCCTGTTGGCGCAGCTGCGCGCCGCCGACCACAAGCGCCGCCTGCGCGCCTGCTACCCGCTGATCCCGGGCCTCGCCGGCGACGGCCTCAAGGTCCACTCCAAGCTCCTGATCGTGGACGACGCGTTCGTCACCGTCGGCTCCGCCAACCTCAATAATCGCTCCATGGGCCTCGACAGCGAATGCAACATCAGCATCGACGGCCTCCATGATCCGCGCGTCGCCGCCGCCATCGACGCCCTTCGCTGCGATCTCTTGGGGGAGCATCTGGGAATGTCCGAGGCCGATGTGCGCCAATGCCGGCGCGAGGCGGGTTCGTGGGCGGGGGTGATCGATGCCCGGCGTGACGCCGCGCGCCGCCTGGAGCCGCTCCCGGACGGCGCGCCCGAGGCGCTCTCGCCCTTGGCGGACAGCCTCATCGCCGATCCCGAGCGACCGGTCGCGGCGCGCACGTTCATTGCCTCCTACGTGCCCGAGGCCGCGCGCGCCCATCTCGCCGCGCGCCTTTTACGCGCGGCCTTGATCTGGACCGGGTTCGCGACGCTCGGCGCCGCCTGGTATTACACGCCCCTGCACGCCTGGCTCGACGCGCCGCAGCTCATCGCCTTGCTGCGCGCGGCGAGCCGCTACGCGGCCGCGCCGCTGGCCTTGTGGGGCGCCTATGTGATCGGCGGGCTCGTGTTCTTCCCGGTGACGCTGCTCATCGTCGTCACCGCGCTCGCGTTCACGCCGCCCCAGAACCTGCTGTATGCCTTTCTTGGCTGCCTGTCGAGCGCCTCGCTGAACTACGCCCTCGGACGCGTCCTCGGGGGGCGCGCCCTGTCCCGCCTGGCGCCGACCGCGTGGCGCGAGCTGCGTCACAGGCTTCGGCGCCCGGGCCTTGGCACCATGATCCTCGTGAGCGCCGTGCCGATCGCGCCGTTCACCATGGTCACCGCCGGGGCCGGCGCCCTGAAGGTCCGCTATCGCGATCTCGTCATAGGCACCGCCGTCGGCGTCGCCCCCGGGATCCTCGCGCTCACCCTCTTTACCGGCAGCCTGGCCGCGACCCTGGATCATCCGGCCGCGAAACAGATCCTCGAGCTCGCGCTTGTCGCCTTAGGCCTGGCGGCCGCGGCCCTGGGCCTGCGAAGATGGCTTGCCGAGCACTTTACCAAGCCGGGATCGACGGCCTGCGTCCGGAAGTGAGCGTGGATTTCCGGGTGGTCTCCTACAACATCCATGGCTGCGTCGGGCGCGACCGCCGCCGCGATGCCGACCGCATCGCCGCATCCATTCGGGGATTCGCCGCCGACGTAGTCGGCCTGCAGGAGGTCGATACGCACTCCGGTCCGGGCCTCGACAGCAGCCAGATGGACTACCTGCCGCACGCCACCGGCCTGCATGCGGCGCACGGGCCGCTCTGGAGCCGCCACCACGGCCATTACGGCAATCTCGTCTTGAGCGCGCACCCGATCGTCGCGGTCCGGCATATCGATCTTGGCATCGGGCGCCATGAACCGCGCGGGGCGCTCGACTGCGATATCGCCTTGCGCGACTGCCTGTTGCGCGTGGTCGTGACCCATTTCGGCCTGCGCCCGGCCGAGCGGCGCGCGCAGGCGGCCCGGCTCATGGCCGCCCTCGCCCCGGATTGCCGGCGGCCGCTCGTGGTCATGGGGGACTTCAACGACTGGCGGGCCCGCGGTCCCTCGCTTGCGCCGCTGCACGGCCCCCTCGGCCGACGCCAAAGCCCGCCCACCTATCCGGCCTTCTTTCCGCTGCTGCCGCTCGACCGCATCTTCGTGTGTCCGGCCGAGGCCTCCGTGACCATACACGCCGAGAACTCGTCTGCGGCGCGTATTGGCTCGGATCATCTGCCGCTGCACGCGCGCGTCGTCATCCCTTGAGGGAGGCCGCGCGCTCCTCGGCATGAAACCCGATCTTCGCATGCGAGCCGTCGCAAAAGGGCTTGCGCTGCGAGGCCCCGCACCGGCACAGCGCCACCGGTTTCCCGGCCTCCACCGGGAACGGCGCGCCGGCGTCATCGACGATCTCGGCGCCCAGGACGAGGTAGGGGCCATTGGCCTTCACGGTGATCTTTGCCATTTCGCGCCCTCCTTGGGCCGTCATTCGTCGGTCACGCATCCCAGCGATGCGTTCTGGACGTTCTTGATGTATTTCTTCAGGGTCCCGCGCGTGGCCTTATAAGGCGGCATTTGCCAGGCCGCGCGCCGATGCGCCCACTCCTCGTCGCTCACCTCGGCCGAGAGCCGCCGCGCCTGCGCGTCGATGGTGATGCGGTCGCCATCCCGCAGGAGCGCAATCGGCCCACCCTCCTGGGCCTCGGGCACGACATGACCGATGATAAAGCCGTGCGAGCCCCCCGAGAAACGCCCGTCGGTGATGAGCGCCACGTCGGCCCCCAGGCCCGCCCCCATGAGGGCCGAGGTCGGCGTCAGCATCTCCGGCATCCCGGGTCCCCCTTTGGGTCCCTCGTAGCGGATGACGACCACATCCCCGCGCTGGATGCGGCCGGCCTCGAGGGCCGCGAGCATCGCCTCCTCCGCGTCGAAGACCCGCGCCGGCCCGGTGAAGGAGAGCCCTTCCTTGCCGGTGATCTTGGCCACCGATCCCCCTGGGGCGAGGTTGCCCGACAGGATCTGGATATGGGCGGTCGGCTTGATGGGCTCATCCCAGGGGCGGATCACGGGCTGGCCCGCGCGCAACGGCGCGGCCTCCGCCAGGTTCTCGGCCACGGTCTTGCCGGTCACGGTCAGGCAATCGCCGTGGATCAGGCCGTGCTCGGCGAGCAGACGCATCACCGCCGGCACGCCGCCTGCGTGATGCAAATCCTCCATGACGTATTTCCCGCTGGGCTTCAGGTCCGCGAGCAAGGGCACGCGGTCGCTGGCCGTCTGGAAGTCCTCGAGGGTCAAGGGCACGTCCACCGCGCGCGCCATGGCGATGAGGTGCAAGACGGCATTGGTCGAGCCCCCCAGCACCATCAGCACGGCGAGCGCGTTTTCAAAGGCCGCGCGCGTCATGATGTCGCGCGGCTTGATGTCGCGCTCGAGCAGCCTGCGCACCGCGGCCCCGGCGCGCAGGCACTCCTCGCGCTTGCCGCCATCGACCGCCGGCGTCGAGGAACTATAGGGCAGGCTCATGCCCATGGCCTCGATCGTCGAGGCCATGGTGTTGGCGGTATACATGCCGCCGCAGGCCCCGGGTCCGGGGCAGGCGTGATGGATCACCTCGCTGCGCTGCTCCTCGGTGATCTTGCCGGCCAGAAACGCCCCGTAGGCCTGAAAGGCCGACACGATATCCAGGGTCTCCCCCTGGGCGTGGCCGGGCTTGATGGTGCCGCCATAGACCATGAGCCCGGGGCGGTTGATGCGCGCCATGCCGATGATGCAGCCCGGCATGTTCTTGTCGCAGCCCGGCAGCGTGATCTGCGCGTCATACCATTGCGCGCCCATGATGGTCTCCACCGAGTCGGCGATGAGGTCTCGGGATTGCAGCGAAAAGCTCATGCCGTCGGTACCCATCGACATGCCGTCCGAGACCCCGACGGTATTGAAGCGCATGCCCACGAGACCCGCCTTTTCCACCCCCTCCTTGACGAGGGCGGCGAGGTCCAGAAGATGCATGTTGCAGGTATTGCCCTCGAACCAGACGCTGCCGATGCCGACCTGGGCCTTATCCATGTCGTCGGCCGTGAGCCCCGTGCCATACAGCATGGCCTGCGAGGCCCCTTGGGATTTGGGTCCGGTGATCTTTGCGCTATAACGGTTAAGCTTTATCATATGTCCTCCGCGGGCCGCCATTGTACCGAGCGGCCGCCCAACCCGACAACCGACAGCGAACGCCGCTCCGGAAACGCCCCATGACCGACGCCCTTGTGCGCATCTCGAAACTGCTGGCCTCGCGCGGGGTATGTTCGCGGCGCGAGGCCGATCACTACCTGGAACAGGGCCTCGTGGAGGTCGATGGGCATCGCGCGGTGCTCGGCGAGCGCGCCGCCCCCGACGCGCGCATCACGCTCGCGCCCACGGCGCGGGCCCGCCAGGAGCGGCGCGTGACCATCCTCATGAATAAACCGCTGGGCTACGTCTCGGGCCAACCGGAAAAGGGCTACCAGAGCGCGCATGTGCTGCTGACGGGCGCCTCCTATGCCGGTCCCGCGCCGATGCCGCGCGTGCCGCAGGGGCTGGCCGTGGCCGGACGCCTCGACATCGACTCCCAGGGGCTCTTGGTGCTCACCGAGGACGGGCGCATCGCGCGCCTTCTGATCGGCGAGCACGTCATCGAGAAGGAGTATCACGTGCGCGTCGATGGGCCGATCCAGGATGCCACCCTGGATCGGCTGCGCGGTCCCTTCACGCTCGACTGCAGGCCCTTGCGCCCGGTGCGCGTCGAGCGCCTGGGCCCCGACGCCCTGATCATGACCCTGATCGAGGGACGCAAGCGCCAGATCCGGCGCATGCTCCACGAGGTCGGCCATGAGGTGCGCGCCTTAAAGCGCGTCCGTATCGGGCGCGTGCGCTTAGGGGGGCTCAAGCCGGGCGAGTGGCGCATGCTGGCCGCCGGCGAGCGCTTCTAGGTGTACAGGGCCCTTCGTCCCTGGCTGTTTCGCGTGCCCCCCGAGACCGCCCATGAGGCCGCGCTGCTCGCCCTGCGCGCCTACGGCGCCGTGCGCCGGCCGAAGGCCGTGGTCGCCAAAGGGCCCCTGGCGGTCCAGGCCCTCGGCCTGCCGTTCGCGAACCCGCTGGGACTGGCCGCCGGCTTCGACAAGAACGGCCAGGCCCTGCGCGGGCTGGCGGCGCTCGGCTTTGGTTTCCTCGAAGTCGGCACGGTCACCCCGCGCGCGCAGCCGGGCAACCCCCGCCCCCGCCTCTTTCGGCTGCCCGAGCAGCGCGCGCTCATCAATCGCCTGGGCTTCAATAACGCGGGCATGGACGCGCTCGCCGCGCGCCTGCGGGCCTGGCGACCGGCGATCCCGGTGGGCGTGAACATCGGCAAGAACCGCGACACGCCGCTCGAGCGCGCCGTCGACGACTACCGGCTGGGATTTGCCGCGCTCGCCCCGTATGCCGATTATCTGACCGTCAACCTGTCCTCGCCCAATACCCCGGGCCTGCGCTCCCTCCAGGAACCGGAGACCGCGCGCGCCCTGCTCGGGGCGCTGCGCGAGGATCAGGCCGCGCTCCGCCGGCAAAGCGGGCGCCATGTGCCGATTGCCGTGAAGATCGCGCCGGATTTCACGCCCGAGGCGCTCGACGCCCTGCTCGCGGTCCTCGCGCAAGGCCTCTGCGACGCGGTCATCGCCACCAATACCACGGTGAGCCGCCCCCACCTGGGGCACGTGCCCGCGGCTCGCGAGTCGGGTGGGCTGTCCGGGGTCCCGCTCACGACCCTGTCCAGGGCAATAATATCCAGGGTATTCAAGGCATTACCGAATATTCCCATCATTGGGGCAGGCGGCATAAATAATGCAGAGGAGGCCTGGCAACATTTAGTGGCGGGGGCCTCCTTGCTGCAGCTTTATAGCGGATTGATCTATGAGGGGCCGGGGCTCGTGCCGGCGATCCTCGCGGGGCTTGCCGAGCGCGTGCGCGCGAGCGGCCAGGATGGCCTCGCCCAGGCGCTTTCCGCGGCGCGAGGGAACCTTTCGTCCGGATTAGGGCCAGATACGGTTAAATTCTGATGAAAATGAGCTATCCTTTGCACGTAAGGGATGACACGCAACAGGCAGCAGGACGGTGAGGGTAGAAGCGATGATGGAAGTGGGCAACAAGATCGTGATCGAGGGGGTAACCGAGGACGGCCGCACCTTCAGGCCGAGCGATTGGATAGAGCGGATCAGCGGCAGTCTTTCCACCTTTGGCATGGACCGTCGCATCCGTTACTCGCATTATGTGCAGCCGCAGGTGATAGACGGCCGCAAGTGTCTGGTGGTCGACCCGGAACTGAAGGGCGTGAACCCGAGCGCATTCAGCTTCCTCGTGGATTTCGCCAAGGGCAACAAGCTGAAGATCCACGGCCTGGACGGCGGGGAAGCGGCGGGCGCGTGCATGACCCAGCGCCTCTGCCCGGCCTAAGCCTCCTCGTCCAGACTGTAAGATACGAGTCCGTCGGCGAGCTTCGGCTCGAACCACGTGGATTTGGGAGGCATGACCGCATCCTGGTCGGCAACCGCCATGAGGTCCTGTAGCCCCGTCGGATAGAGCGTGAACGCCACCCCTCCCGCGCGATCGACGCGCCCGGCGAGCGCCGCCGGACCGCGAATGCCCCCCACGAAATCGATGCGCTGGTCGCGGCGCGGGTCGCTGATCCCGAAAAGCGGCGCCAGCACCCGATCCTGCAGCAGGCTCACGTCAAGACGCGCCACCGGGTCCTCGGGACGGGTCTTGCCCCACCGCAGGCGATACCAGCGGCCCGCCAGATACATCCCGAACTCGGCGGGCGCCCGAGGGCTCACCGGGGCGTCCTCGGGCAGGACCTCGAAGATCGCCGCCAAGGCCTCCAGCAATTCCGGCGCGCTGCGGCCATTGAGATCGGCCACGACCCGGTCATAGTTCAGGATCTGCATTTCGTTGTCGGGAAACAGCACCGAGAGAAAGCCGTGATGGGCGCCCGGCTGCGGTCCGCGGCTGGTCGCCACGACCCTCGCGGCCGCGGTCCGGTGGTGGCCGTCGGCGATATAGATCCGCGGAAGGCGCTCGAAAGCGGCGGTGAGACGCGCGATGAGGTCCGCGTCGGCCACCACCCACAAGCGGTGGCGAACCCCTTGCAGGGGCGCGTCGATCGCCGCCGGGCCCTCGGAGGCGCGCGCCAGCAAGGCCGTGATCTCCGGCTGGGCGCGGAACGTGAGGAACGCCGGTCCGGTCTGGGCGTTCAGGGCCTCGATGTGGCGCACGCGGTCACGCTCCTTGTCGGGACGCGTGAGCTCGTGGCGACGGATGCGCCCCTCGGCGTAGGCCTCCACCGAGGCGGCGGCGACCAGACCCTTCTGGACATGGTCACCCATCGTCAGCTCATAGCAGTAATAACAGGCCGTGGGGTCCTGGACCAGCACCTCGGCGCGCAGCCGCGCCCAGTTGCGCGCCGCCTGCCGGAACACCGCCTCGTCCGTGGGGTTGATGTCCGGCGGCAGATCGACCTCGGCCTTGGAGACCCGCAGAAAGCTCCATGGCCGCCCGGCCACCGCCTCGCGCGCCTCGGCGCTGCTCAAGACATCATAGGGAGGGGCGATGACCGCCGCCGCGTGCGCGGCGTCGGGCCGCAGGCCACGGAAGGGACGTATGAGACTCATGGGGACCCCGGAAAACGAGAAGGCCATCATTCAAACCCATTTCCGGGCGCAAGTAAACCGGCACGACAGGCGAGCGACCTGCGCATCTGTGGCCTATCGGCTATCGACGGGTCCGCGGTTTCGCGCTACAAGACCTCATGCTCCTCATCACCCGTAAGCGCGGCGAGCGCGTCCTGATCGATCTGGCACCCGGCGCCGATCCCCAGTTGCTCGCCGCCGACCTCTTTCGCGAGGGGCCCTTGGAGATCCTGGTGGCGGTCACCACGCATGGGTATGCCCGTCTCGCGGTCACCGGGCCCAAGGCCTTGGCGGTGCGACGCGCGCCCGCGCGCCCCCTGGAGTCCCCTTGAGCCCCGGCCTGCGCGCGGGTGGTCCTGGCAAGCGGCGGCGCCCGCCTCGCGCCGCAACTTCTCCGCGGCCATGATCCCAGGCTATAATCGCGTCATGAGTTTTTTCGAACAACCCGCCCTGCAGTACGCCACCGGCCCCCACCCTCATTACGCATTCATCTGGCTCCACGGCCTGGGCGCCGACGGCCACGATTTCGCCGGGTTCGTCGAGACCTTCGCCGGCATCACCGCCAAGGCCATGCGCTTCATCTTCCCGCACGCCCCGACCCAGGCGGTTGCGCTCAACGGGGGGGCGCATATGCCGGCGTGGTTCGATCTCTACGGCACGCGCCCGGAAGACCCCCAGGACGAGGCCGGCATCCAGCGCGCCTCGCTCGCGGTCTCGGACCTCATCCGCGAACAGGCCGGCCACGGCATACCGGCCGAGCGCGTCATCCTCGGCGGCTTCTCGCAAGGCGGGGCGGTGGCCTTGTATACCGCCCTGGCCGGCCCGCAGCATTTGGCCGCGTGCGTCGGATTGTCGACCTATCTGCCGCTTGCGCACCGCTTCGCCGAAGGGCTGCCGCATGTGAACGATCGCACGCCCGTGTTTCTGGGGCATGGCACGGACGATCTCATGGTCCCCTACGCCTTCGCCCTGAAGACCCGCGCCCTGCTCGGCACCCATGGCATCACCGCGGAATTGCATAGCTACCCCATGGCCCACGACATCAGCGATGCCGAGACCGACGACCTGCGGACATTCCTCGCCCACGCCTTGGCGGGCCGCGACTTGGCGGCCCGCCCCTAAACCGCTAAGATCGCAGGCCCCGACCCCTTGGCGAACGCCATGACCACGATCACGATCCGGCGCCAGGACCGCGCGACAGCCGTTCATCGCTTCCCCGCGGAGTGGGAACCGCAATCCGGGGTCATGCTGACCTGGCCCCACGCCCATGGCGACTGGGCCCCGGTCCTCGATGAGGCCTTCGCGACCTTCGCCGCCCTCGCCGGTGCCATCACCCGCTATGAGACCGTGCTCATCATCGCCTACGACGAGGCGCACGCGGCGCGCGTGCGCGCCGCCCTGCGCGCGGCCAAGGCCGATGAGGCGCGCGTGCGGATCGTCATGGCCCCGTCCGACGACGTGTTCGTGCGCGATCACGGTCCGCTCACGGTCGAGACCCGGAGTGGCCTGCTGCTCCAGGACTTCGCATTCAACGGCTGGGGGCGCAAGTATCCGCACGCCCGGGACGATGCCCTGACGCGCGCCGTGCAGGCGCAAGGGGCCTTTGGCGCGACACCCCTGGAATCGACCGATTTCGTGCTCGAGGGCGGCAGCGTCGAGTCCGATGGCGCGGGCACCCTGCTCGTCACCTCGCGCTGTCTGCTGTCCCCGGCGCGCAACCCCAAGCACGGCGCAGCCGACATCGAGGCGGAGCTCGCGGAGCGCCTGGCGGCGCGCCGCGTCCTCTGGCTCCATCACGGCTATCTCGCCGGCGACGACACCGATGGCCATATCGACACGCTGGCGCGCTTTTGCGACGCGCGCACGATCGCCTACTGCGCCTGCCCATCGCCGGATGACGAGCACTACCAGGAACTGAAGGCCATGGAGCGGGAACTGCAGGCCTTGCGCACGGCCGCCGGCGCGCCCTATCGGCTCGTTCCGCTGCCGTGGCCGGCGGCGAAGCTCGATGCCGCGGGCGAGCGCATGCCCGCCACCTACGCCAATTTCCTGATCATGAACGGCGCGGTGCTGGTGCCCACATATGAGGATCGGCAGGACCAGGAGGCCTTGAGGGTGGTCGCGGGCTGCTTTCCGGGACGCGATGTCATCGGCATCCCGTCGCTCACCCTCATCGCCCAGCACGGCAGCCTGCATTGCGCCACCATGCAGCTGCCGCGCGGCGTGCTCGCATAGCGCGCTTGGCAATCGTCAGCGGAGGCCCTTATGATCATTGCCCTGCCCTCATCCTCGACCGGCCACGGCCCTCTTTCATGAGCGCCGGCCCCACCGTCGCCTTGATCCAGCATGCCGCCGGCGGCAGCGCCGCGCAGACGTGGGCGCGCATCGAGGAGGGATTGCGCGAGGCGCGCGCGCAGGGCGCCGAGCTTGCCGTGCTCCAGGAACTGCACAACGGTCCGTACTTCTGCCAGTGGGAGAACGCCGCGGAGTTCGCGCGCGCCGAGGCCATTCCCGGGCCCTCGACGGAACGTCTCGGCGCGCTCGCCCGCGAGCTGTCGCTCGTCATCGTCGGATCGCTGTTCGAGCGCCGCGCAAGCGGCCTCTATCACAATACGGCGGTGGTCCTGGAGCGCGACGGGCGCCTGGTGGGGCGCTATCGCAAGATGCACATCCCCGATGATCCGGGCTTCTACGAGAAGTACTACTTCACGCCCGGCGACCTGGGCTTCGTCCCCATCGCCACGAGCGTCGGGCGCCTCGGCGTGCTGGTATGTTGGGACCAGTGGTATCCGGAGGCCGCGCGCCTCATGACGCTCGCGGGCGCCGACATGCTCGTGTATCCCACCGCCATCGGCTTTGATCCGCGCGACGACGAGGCCGAGAAGGCCCGCCAGAAAGAGGCCTGGGAACTCATCCAACGCGCGCACGCGGTCGCCAACGGCATCCCGGTCGTGGCCGTGAACCGCTGCGGCCACGAGCCGGATCCAAGCGAGGCCACCCCCGGGATCGCGTTTTGGGGCGGGAGTTTCGCATGCGGTCCGCAAGGCGAGTGGCTGGCGCGCGCCGGCGATGCGCCCTGCGTGCTGACCGCGCGCCTCGCGCCGCAGCGCACGGAACAAACGCGCCAGATATGGCCGTTTTTGCGTGATCGCCGCATCGAGGCCTACGCCGACCTCGACAAGCGTTACCGCGATTGATCACGCCCGCCCTCCACGAGGCCGCCGCGCGCCTGCTGGCCGACATCCTGGCGAACCCCGGGGCCGCCGATGCGCGCATGGATCGCTTCTTTCGCGCGCAGCCGCGCCTGGGCCCCAAGGACCGCGGCGCCATCGCCGAGGCCGTCTACGGGAGCCTGCGCCACCATCGCTTGCTGTGCGCGCTCGCGCAGACCGCCGAACCGCGCCACGTGATCGGTGCGTGGCTTGCAGCCTTCGAAGGCTATAACGCGCGCCAGCTCCAGCCCCTGGGCATCGCCCATCCCGAGGCGCTCGTGGCCGCCGCGCGCGCCGATCGCGACGCCTACCCCTTTGCGGTGGGCGCAAGCCTCCCCGACTGGCTGGCCGCGGGTCTGGCCGCGCAGCTCCCGGCCTCCGAGCTTTCGGCGGCAGCCGCGGCGCTGCTCGCGCCAGCACCCCTCGATGTCCGCGCCAATACCCTGAAGACCGACCGGGCGACGCTCCAGCAGGCCTTCGCCGGCGAAGGCCATGCGCTCGATCCCACGCCGCTGTCGCCCTGGGGCCTGCGCCGGGCCTCGCGCGCCAGCCTGTTTCGCACCCCGGAGTTCGCCGCCGGCCATTTCGAGGTCCAGGATGAGGGCAGCCAGCTCATCGCCCCGCTCCTCGAACCCCGGCGCGGCGAGCGCATCGTCGACTATTGCGCGGGCGCGGGCGGCAAGACCCTGCATCTCTCGGCGCTGCTCGCCAACAGCGGCATGCTCTACGCCTTCGACACCTCGCAAAAACGCCTGGATCGGCTGCGCGAGCGCGCCACGCGCGCCGGCTGCGACAATATCCGCATCCAGACCCTGGAGGCCGGTCCCGACAGCCGGCTGAAAAGGCTTCATGGAAAGATCGACCGCGTGCTCGTCGACGCCCCGTGCAGCGGGACCGGCACCGTGCGCAGAAGCCCCGACATCAAGTGGCGGCTCGCCCATGACCGCATCGCGCATCTCGCCGGGCAGGCGCGCGCGATCCTCGGCCAGGCGTCGCGCCTCGTGCGTCCCGGCGGGCGCCTGCTGTACGTCACCTGCAGCCTGTTGCGCGAGGAAAACGAGGACGTGATCGCGGACTTTCTGGCCGAACACGTCGACTACACCCCGATCGACGCGCATGGGATCCTCGATCGCCGCGGCATCGCGCTTCCGGCAAAGGCCGCGGACGCGGGTCCGGCCCTGCGCCTATGGCCCCATCGCCACGGGACCGACGGCTTCTTCGCGCAGGTCTTGCAGCGGGACTAGGCGCGAGGCGCCGGGCGTCCCGCGGGCTTTTGGGAACCGCAATCGGCCCCCCTGCCGCCACGAGTGACGCCCGACATCGGCTCGCCGCGCGCGGTTTTGGCCTTCCTGACTGTATCAGGAGCGATAACGCGTGAGCAGCCAGACGCCGGCGGCGGCGGCCGCGACCACCAGCAGAAACAGCCATTCATAATGCGCGAAGCGGCTGAGAACGGCGGCCAGGGCGTGACCTGCCACATAACCCCCATAACCCACGGTCACCGCCCATACGGCGGCCCCCGCGGCGTTCAAGAGGGCAAAACGCGCGCGCCGGATGGGGCTCGCCCCGAACACGAAGGGCGCGGCGCTCCGCAGGCCGTAGAGGAAACGAAAACCGAGCACGAGCAGGCTCTCATGACGCCCGATCCAGCCCTGGAGGCGGGCGTTGGCCTTTCTGAGCCGCGGCTTGCGGGCCACGACAGCAGGCCCATAGCGCCGCCCCAGATGAAAGAACAGCTGATCGCCGCTCAGGCTGCCGACGAAGGCCGCCGCCATCACGCCCGGGAGCACGAGGTAGCCCTGCGCGGCCGCCACGCCCCCCAGCACGAGCACCGTCTCGCCCTCGAGAAAACAACCGATCAGGATCGCGATGTAGCCATAGACGTGGATGAGATGGATCAGCGACATAAGATCCCGGGGATGGGGTGCTCATAAAGGGTCGCCGCGACGGCGCCGGGGGCCCGCGCGCCGTTTTGAGACTTCGATGCGCGCAACGCCCCCGGCGAGCCGGCTATCGGCCTGCCTGCGCGCGGGCGACCGCCAAAAACCGCCCGCGGGGCCTGCGCCCCATCGGCGTTCATCCTGGCCGCGCGCGGGACCGGCCACGACCGACCCCGCGCCGCTCACACAGTCCGTATCTTAACGCGGTACCACGCGAGCCGCCTGCATCCCCTTGGGTCCCCGGGTCGATTCGAACTCGACCGCTTGGCCCTCGGCAAGCGTCCGGAATCCTTCCCCCTCGATCGTCGAGAAATGGACGAATACATCGGCGCTGCCATCACTCGGCGTAATAAAGCCAAAACCCTTCGCTTCATTAAACCACTTCACGGTACCGGTCTGCATAGAAACCTCTTCTTCGATTACCTTCCCGTCTTGCGGGCTGATCCAGTGTCCACGCCGGCGCCGTCACGGACCAAGCCCGTGGTGGCGCCCCGCGCCACGTTCCAAGGAACGCAAAATTCATGCTACGTCAACCGCGGCCGCAAGACAATCCTTAGTCATCCCGTCAACATCTGCCCCGGATCCCCGGAATCCCGCCCGCAGGCCGGCAAGATAGGCTCGCGGCGGCAGACTTGTTAGAATGGCGGCCGGCCCGTGACGCCGCCTTAAGGACTATTCATGATCGTCGTTTTGAAATCCCACATCACCAAAGACAGCCCCGAGTTCCAGGAGCTGATGGCATTCCTCGCGCAAAAGCCTGGCATCAGCCTGCGCGTGCATGAAGAGGTCGGGGCCCTCGTGACCCTGACCGAGGTCTATCTGATCGGCGATACCAGCGC
>DAHWGZ010000269.1 GCA_027335965.1 Acidiferrobacter sp. | reverse complement strand
CACGCCCATCCATAGCTTCCCGACGCTCCTTGCGGAGCTCGCCACCATCGTGCGCAATACCTGCCGTGGACAACCCCCTCCGTGTAGGGGCACGTCCGCGGAAGCCGATGCGCCGACCTTCTCCGTGACGACGCAACCCAATCCGCTGCAAGCGCGCGCCATGGCTCTCATCGACGCCCTCGCCATGTAGGCAGGGCGCGGAACAGGGATTCTCTCACAACGTATTGAAAGGCCTAAGGAAAACGTCTTTTGTCCGGGGCAACTTGAGCTTAGTGTGCGCAGCGACTTCGCCTGAAGTCGGGCTTCGGGCCAAGCACCCACCGAAGCGGCGATACGGTTCAGCGTATAGCACCGTACGGATCCCCGCGTTCGGGCGGGGATGTCAATGAAGCGCTACTTGCCCAGCCGTTTTCGGATAGGCGCGATTCCGCCTCGGCGCAAAATGGCGATGTCCGGCGGAGCTGGCCATCGGACAGCATTGCGTGCCCCGGCGCGCCCGCCCCACGACAAATCGTGCCGTATCTCAACATCGTGTCGCCGCCTCGCGAATGCCGCGCGCGTCTTGGATAATTGCACGTATAATTTATCAGAATGCGCGGTGAGTCATGGGACAAGTAACGATTTACCTGGATGACCAAAACGAGCGGCGCCTCAAGGCTGCAGCCGAGGTTGCGGGCGTACCGGTAAGCCGCTTTATGGCGGGTCTCGTTGCGGAAAAGACGTGTCCCGTCTGGCCTCAGGCGGTGCGGTGCTTGGCGGGGGCCTGGAGCGATTTTCCTGATTTGGAAGCCATCCGGGAGACGGGGGAAAGGGATACGGCCCGGGATGGGCTTTGATATGCGTGCTCGATCGCTGCGCGCCAGGGAGAGCGAAGCGAGGGCGCGTAGTCCGCGGGAGGCGTAGGTCCGGGCGGGTGGCCGCAGGCCACCTGCAAGGATAACGAAACGCCGTCCAGTTATTGTGGGCGAGCCTCTTGTGCGCCGGAAAAGCGCACGGCTCGACCGCAGGACGGCCGCGGCATCTCGCAGCGGAAAGGAACGGCAGCGGAACGTTTGTTGGCGACATCGCCTACCGAGGTCGCCATCCCCGCGATCAGCGCATACGAGCTGGAAGTGGGTATTGCCAAATCGACCCAACCGGCCAAGCGGCGGCGATAGTTCGATGAATTGTTGCGCATGGTCACGGTGTTGCCTTTCGATAGGGCGACTGCCGCAGCGGCTGGGCGCGTGCGCGCCATGCTCGAAAAAGCGGGCCAACCGATCGGGCCGTTGGATAACCTGATCGCCGGCACCGCGCTGGCGCATCGCGCCACGCTTGTCACCCATCATACGCGCGAATTCCGACGTATATCGAAATTGGCGTTGATCGACTGGTATGGCTGAGCC
>DAHWGZ010000268.1 GCA_027335965.1 Acidiferrobacter sp. | reverse complement strand
CGAGGATCGTAAAGCCCCCCAGGCCGTGGGTCAGCAGCACATGCAGGCCGAGCCACGGATCGAATGCGCGCATCACGGACGGGGCCCGCGCCACCCATGCCGCTCCCGATACGAGCAGGATCAGGAACCAGGCGAACATGGCCGGGCCGAAGAAGCGGCTTATGGCCGCCGTGCCGCGCCTTTGTATCCAAAAGAGGCCGATGATGATGCCCACCGACAGCGGCACCACGAGCGGGGTCAGGCGCGTCGACGCGACCTCCATGCCCTGCAGCGCCGAGAGCACCGAGATCGCCGGGGTCACGGCCCCATCCCCATAGAACAGCGAGGCCCCGAGGAGCCCGAGGGCGAAGATGGCCCAGCGCAGGCGCGATCCCTCGGGCTGTCCGCGCGCGGCGAGCGCGGTGATGACCATGACGCCGCCCTCGCCATGCTCGTCGGCGCGCATGACGAACCAGGCGTACTTGACGGCCACGATCAGGATCAGGGTCCACAGGATGAGCGAGATGACGGCCAGCAGGTGCGCGGGGGTCGCGGGCATCGACAGCGCCGCCAGGCACGCGCTCAAGGTATAGAGCGGGCTTGTGCCGATGTCGCCGAACACCACGCCAAGGGCCGCCAGGGCAAGCCACGGGAGTCCTGCTTTCGCGTCTTCTGTCATGCATTCCCCTGCATCTGCAGACCCGCGGGGCGGGACGTAGCCGGGCATGATAGCGAGTCACGCCGCTCTATCAAAGCCCATGGCCCGTCGAGGGGCCGATGCGAGCGGCGCGGACGCGGCGCGACAAGGCCCCCGTCGGAGGCGATCCATCCGCGCCGCGGCCTCCCGAAAGACCCTGTCGGGCTAGTCGGCGGCCTGTGACCATAGGCTCATGAAACGAGACGCGATGGCGAGGAGGGCGGCTTGGCGGATCAGCGACTGATGCAGCCAAACGAGGGTGCGACGCGCCTGCCGATGGCCTCGCCGTGGCGCTTCTGGCTGCTCTTGATGGTCGCGAGTCTCGTCACGGGCGTGCTCGTGGGGCTGCTCATGATGATCATGCATGGCGCCCAGCACATGAGCTACGCCTACGGGCGCGGCCCGTTCCAGAAGGCGGTCGCGCGCGTTTCTTCCTGGCGGCGGGTGGCGGTGCTTGGCGCCGCCGGCGCGCTCGCGGCGCTCATCGTGTATGTCTTGAAGCGTGACGTGCCCGGGCATGGCGGCGAGCTCACCGAGACGATCTGGTTTCGCGCGGGCCGGATGAGTTTCTGGAAGACCCTCGGGCAGTCGGTATTGTCGGTCACGGTGGTCGGCATGGGCGCGTCGCTGGGCCGCGAGGGCGCGCCCAAGCAGATGGGCGCGGCCACCGCGGCCGTGGGGGCGCGGCTCTTTCGGCTGGGCTCGGCCGAG
>DAHWGZ010000267.1 GCA_027335965.1 Acidiferrobacter sp. | reverse complement strand
CGCCGCACGACTATGCACGGTTGTGGGGCAGTGGCGCCGTGGATCGCCCGTTACACTGGCATGACCGCGTTGCGCATCTGCCCGTGTCAGGGGCAATCGCGCCAAGATGCCCCGATAAGGGGCTTGCGCTTGGGTTCGCTCTATGGTTACATGCGCCCCCGGCAGTTATCTCTTTCGAGGGATGGACATAACAGAGACCCGGCTCGATAGAACCTGGGCCTCGAGGCAAAGAGGGTAACCGGCCGCTTGTTGGACGATGTTAAAAACATCTATATATTAGAATCTAGTGATGCATTCTTGGCGGCGCGGTATCGGAGAATGTTCTTGCGAAACCATGGGCTATCATCTAACATCGCTCCGATAGCTCAGCGGTGGACATGCGGAGCAACCAGGGTCGGGAAGGCGGTCTCGCACTAATCCTTTCCATGGAAATAGATATATCACGGGCGGGTTTTGTAGGGCTTGCGAAGGGCGGTTGTAGTGAACGCAAAGGGCTGGCGGGATTCTGGGCTTGCAGGGCAAGGGATGGCGCCACGAGTACAAACGGACCGCGGAACGGCTTGTCCTTTCGGCGGTTCACTCTATAGAACGACTAGTGATCGTGCCCGGGTACGAGGGGCACGTGTAAGCAGGGCGGAAATCTAGCAGATGTCGAGAGAGCGACAGGCGAAGCCGGTACCCTCAGTGTGGCCCAAAAACGGACCACGGGGTATGTTTTTCCTGACACACGGCCTTGCGCGGGTGATACGCGGGTTTTGGTATCACATCCGCCACGCCCTGACCGATTTCCGGACATTTCTCGATACAGGCCGTAATGGCGATGGGGCGTCCACCCCCACTCTTTTGCTTCACGACATCACGCCTTTTTGGCGACCCGATTCCCATAAAAACAACCCGGCACGTGGTTACTCAGAATCACTCCATCGCGTAGTCGGTTCCTTACCAATCCCGCCCCGCCCCAGGAAGAAGGGCGCGGCCTTCCCGCTTATCTCTTTGTTTGTGTCATCGGTACACCTACCTCTAGCCACCGTCGCGACGCTACGGTGTCGATCATGGCCATACGTCCTCGTTAGACGGCATGGGCGTGAAAAGTTCCGGTTCGTCATCGTGCGCCCCCTGATGGTGGGGGCGGGCGCCGGATAGCGAAGCGGGCGAACCGGTTGGGGCGTGCTGTAAGGATCGACCTTGCCACGGATCGGGTGTGGCCCGAGGGACCGGGGCCCAATGGTTGACCAAAGGACGAGGCCCGCGTTGGCGGGTGAGGAGACAAGACACCGGGGCGCGGTGACCGAACTAGAGAGTCGGTGGGTTCGGGCTCGGTTGCAACAACAGGCGTCGAGTCTTGTGTTTATATGTTCCACAGGGAGAAGAAAAGTATGGCCTTTAAAATAC
>DAHWGZ010000266.1 GCA_027335965.1 Acidiferrobacter sp. | reverse complement strand
GCGCACATAGGCGCGAAAGCCGACACCCTGCACCATCCCCGTGACGGTCAATCTGACACAACCCATAGCCCCCTCCCTAAGACCCATCGCGCTTTGGCGCTTTGCGCTTATCCTCGCACACGGCCTTCCCTTATATCCATCCATACAGTGAGGTTTTCATGAGTCTTCATTTCGGCGACATTGCCTCCCACTTTAGCCAGGACTCGACGAGAGCGCCGATAGAGTTCCACAAGTGAATCGGCAACCATTGGGCCGTGCTGTTTTTGCATCCCGCAGACTAGACGCTGGCATGCACCACTGAACAAGGCAGCGCGGCACAACTCATAAAGGAGTTCACGCGTCGTGACGTGAAGGTGCTGGCGGTAAGCATCGATCCAGTCGCGACCCAATAAGGAATGGATCTTTAAGGATATCGACGACACACACAAGGCCCGCGTCTGGTTCCCGATCCTTGGCCACCAGGACCATAAGGTTGCGACCCTGTACGACATGATCCACCCGCGGCAAAGCGGCACGCTGATAGTGCGCTCGGTGTTTATCATCAACCCGAAAAAGGTGATCCACACCATACTGACCTACCCGGCCAGCACCGGCCGCGATTTCGACGAGATCTTCCGGGTCATCGACTCATTGCAGCTGAGCCGGCGCGCAAAGTCGAGCAGCCCATTGCGCATGGCGGCGCGGTCGGCATCGATATGGGTGGGGCGCGATTCGCCCCGCTTTCGGACGGCACGTTCGTGACCCCGCTCAACAGGCTCAGGCGGCACCAGGACAGGTTGCGCCGTGCCCAGCAGTCCATGAGCCGCAAGCGGAAGTTCAGCCAAAACTGGAGGAAAGCGAAGACCCGCGGCCAACGGATCCACACCCGCATCGGTCATGTCCGTGGCGACTACCTGCATCAGCTCTCGCACACCATTAGCCAAAACTCCGCGATGGTGTGTATCGAGGACTTGCCGGTACGGAACATGTTCAGGTCGGCTTCGGGTACGGTCGAGAAACCGGGCTGGAACGTCCGGCAGAAGGCGGAACTAAACCGCGCCACTCTCGATCAGGGGTGGGCGGAGTTTCGCCGCCAGGAGGAAAATGCCGATCTGGTCGGCGCAATCAATGTTCTAAGGGCGGGACACGCCCGGTTCGCCTGCAAAGGGCGCGGTGCCGCAAGGCCGCCAGCAGCAGGAACCCACCGAAGCGACTTACGGGCGGCTCCATGCCGCGCCTGAGCGCCGTAGGAATCTCCGCCCTTCCCGCGCAAGCGGTGCCCGCAGGCCAAGGGCGGGGAGGATGTCAACGACAGGTACAGCCTCGCCACGCCCGTCAACTGGCGCTGCGGCGACGATGTGGTGATCTCTCTTACGATCACGGACAAGGCCGCGCTCGCCGCCAAATTTCCCAAGGGCTACAAGGAGATCCGG
>DAHWGZ010000265.1 GCA_027335965.1 Acidiferrobacter sp. | reverse complement strand
ATCGTCGTGCGCCCGAAGACTCACAAGGAGGCCTTGTGGGCGGTCAGTCAGGGGCTTTTGAGTCCCGCCGTCGGGGCCGTGGTGGGCTGGTTTGGCGATATCCATGAGCGGGAGTTTCGCGCCCTGCAGCGGCACGCCGCCCAAGGGGGGCATTGGGGCTTTTGTTTCCTGCCCCAGGGCCTTGCGCCCAAGCCGTCGCGCCTGCGTCTCGTCTTGGAGTCCGCGCCAGAAGGCGTGCGCGTCACGCTTGCCCGCAAGGCCGGACGCCCGGTGGCGCCGCTTGTCGTTGCGCTCTAGTCCGGGACCTTTCCATGCTGTGGCTGGCTGTGGTCTTGACGGCATTGCCCTTGGAGGTCTTCGCGGCGCGCCCGGCGCCGTTCGCGGTGGCCGAGGACAAGGTCCTGGTCGATTGCGACGCGCAGGCCCGGGCCCAGGGCCTTGCGCCCGGCCTGTCCGTGGCGCAGGCCTGCGCCTTGTGCCCGTCGCTATCGCTCGGGGCCCGTGACCGGGCCGCCGAGAGCGGTCTTCTGGAGGGGCTCGCGGCCTTCGCCTATGGCTTCAGCCCCTGCGTGGTCCTGCGCGCCGATGGGGTGTTGATGCGGTTTACCGATCAGGCGAGCCCGCTGGGCGATCCGCGCCGGGTCGTGGCGCAGGTGACGCGTGGCCTGGAGGATGCGGGGTACGCGTTCGAGATCGCCATGGCGCCGACCGCCGCCCTGGCGTGGCTATGCGCGCGCCAGGCGACGCGTTGCGTGTGGACGGTGAAGGACCCGTGGCGTCTCGCGATGCGCGCCTTGCCTCTGGCGGGGCTTTCCCTGGCGGGCGAGGCGCGTGCCGCCTGCCAGGCCCTCGGGCTTGCGCGGGTGGGCGATCTCCTCGATCTGCCGCGCCCGGGTCTTGCCCGCCGCTTCGGCCGGGAGACCGTCCGGCTCATCGAGGGGCTCATGGGGGAGCGTCCGGAGATCGAGGATTTCTGGGTGCCGGCGCCGTGGTTCAGGCGCACGCTCGCCTTTCCTTGCCCGGCGGAGACGGACGAGGCCCTGGCGTTCGCGTTGGCGCGGATCGTGCGCGAATGGGTCCTGGTGCTGCGCGCCCGGGAGGCGCGCGTGGCGGGATTTACCGTCGAGATGAGCGGCGAGGACGGGAGTCTGCGCGCGGAGGCGTTTACATTGACGCGCCCGGAGCGGGATGGACAGGCACTGATGCGCCTCATGCGGGAACGGCTGCGGGGTTTCCGGCCGGAGTCGGCGATAACCGCGGTGACGGTATCGGCCCCCCTGGTGACCTCGACCGAAGGCAGCCTGCCCTTGTGGCGGGATCGGCAATGGTGCGAGCAGGACTTCCGGGGGCTCGTGGACAGGTTGCAGGCACGGCTGGGCCCCGAATCGGTGCGCGTGTTGTCTCTCCATCCAGATCACCGCCCGGAGCGCGCGACTCATGAGGGCCCCTGGCCGCCGCGCGCCCCGGGCGGGCGGCT
>DAHWGZ010000264.1 GCA_027335965.1 Acidiferrobacter sp. | reverse complement strand
GGTCACACCCATTGCATTCACCCCATCGCCCATGGCGCCCTGTCATTTGCCATATCCACCGCCCGCAAGCCTTGAGCTTATGCCACGGCGAGGCGCGCAGGCGCGCCGCTGCGGGCCCCTCCAAGTGCTCGTAGCCCCTCCGCAGAAACCTACGGATGCGACGCCGTTGGGGCATCATCGGGCGCGTGGCGCTTTCCTTGTGCCTGCCGGACCACGCGACCACAAACTTTTTCGACGGTTTATGGATCCCGGACTACCGGGGGGCGCTTGGTCTTTTCGGTAAGGCCGACGCGTCCCCACATCTTCTTGTGTTCCAGGGATATGTAGGCATGATCAGCCGGTGGGGCGGTTACGAGGAGGAGTGCCATCTCTTGCTCTTGCTAGAAGGTCTACAGGACGGATCGTCGGTTAGGCAATACGTTTTTGCCGGCGTCGTTGCAGCGGTGAGATCCCGCAGGCCCCTGCGTGAAGGCGCTTGGGAATCGTGTCGCGGGCAATTATAGGGGCGCCCCCAAACTAATATGGAAGCTTCTGCTGGAGTTGTGTGCTAATAGGGTGATCGCGGGGAATGTATCGACAATGGCTGGCCGGATGTCGGCAAAAGCCCGGGCGTGGCGACGGTCGCCACGCCCGGCATACCTAGCTCTTCGTTACCGGTTTCGGTGACTTAGCCTTCGCGCCGTCACCATCCTTCTTGGCGCTTTCATCATGATCGTTCGCGTGGACATCCCGCCAATAATCCTTCTTCAGGAGGTAGGCTAGGATCGACAGGATGACGAACACGCCGATCACGTAGCGGCCGAGGGCGCGGCGCTCGAACACCGAGGGGTCGGAGGCGTAGCGCAGGAACGCCACGACCTCGGCCACCTGACGGTGATAGGCCGCCGGCGACTCGCGCCCCGGCACCAGGACCCGGCCGGTCTTGGTGACGATGCCGCCCCATGGGGCGAGGATGTTGGGCATGGCGACATTCGGGAACACGTGATTGTTCCAGCCCGAGGGACGCTTGGGGTCCCAATAGAACGACGTCAGATAGGTGTAGAGGAAGCGTGGCCCAAGGGCGCGCGCCATATGGCTCAAGTTCGGCGGCGGCAGCCCCAGCCACTTCTTGGCCTGCGCCTGAGTCATGGCCGGCTTCATGCCCTTCAGGTAGCTGCTGCCGCCGGGGAGCATGATGGTCTTTTGGATCTCGGTCTTGGTCATACCGAGATCCGTGGCCAGACGGTTATAGCGCAGATTGCTCACCGCGTGACAGGCGCTGCAGTGATCGGCGAAGAACTGCGCGCCCTTGATGACCGTGGCCTTGGTAAACGGCAGCGCGGGCGGGGCCGGTGGCGTCACCGGGGCGACCGCGGCATACGCCGCCGTGGTCAGGGCCAAAAGCGGGCCTAAGACGGCCAGGCGTAGGGGGGTTTTCATGAGCGCACCCTTTCCGGCACCGGCCGGGTCGGTTCAAAACGGCTGATGATCGGCAGCAA
>DAHWGZ010000263.1 GCA_027335965.1 Acidiferrobacter sp. | reverse complement strand
CAGGGAGAGGGCGCCCAAGCCTTCCCGCACGTTCCGGGCATGGTAGGTGACTGGGCGCGTGCTCTTTTTGGTCGGCAAGACCTCGCGCGCATAGCGGTCCAGGGCATCGGCCAGGGTCGTATTTTCGGCCTCGACGTGTGAAACGAAGACCCTGCGGCGCATGGCGCTCTCGATGTTGCCGGCCCATGCCTGCGCCTCACCCTTCGTGTCAAAGGTCTGGGTCTGCTGTGGGTACCCCTTGCGCCGGACAAGCGCCTGCCAGACACGCTTACCGTTCGGCCCCGGACGCTGAACTAACGTGGCCATACGCGCCTCCGTTTGATGGACTTGTCGCAGGATTGTCGCAAAATCCGATAGTGTCCCGCTAGGGCGCGTCGTAAGTCATTGATTTTATGGTGCCCCGGGCCGGAATTGAACCGGCGACCTGCCGCTTAGGAGGCGGCCGCTCTATCCACTGAGCTACCGGGGCGGACTGGGGCATTATACGCAATGCCCTTTACGACCCATAGGGGCGTGGTCACGCCCCTATGGGGTCTACGGGGGCCATGACCCAGTGCGCGACAAGCCCCGCCGTTCAGGGCGGGGAAGGATAGCGCGGACGCCGAAGGCGTCCTTCCGCATGCAGCGCCTCCAAGCCTTCAAGTATGAACTGATACCGACCGGCGACCAGCAGCGTCAGATGCGCCGCTTCGCCGGCTCGTGCCGTGTCGTGTTCAATGAGGCGCTGGCTTTACAGAAGAAACGCTACGAGCGTGGCGAGAAGAGGCTTGGCTACGCCGGACTGTGCAAGGAACTCACCGCATGGCGCAATGGCGCCCCGCTGCCATCCGGCCGCACGGCGGCCTGGCTTGCGGACGCGCCCGTTCACCCGCTGCAGCAGACGCTCAAGGACTTGGAGCGGGCCTACGCCAACTTCTTCGCCAAACACGCCGACTTCCCGTGTTTCAAGAAGAAGGGCCAACGCGACCGCTTTCGCGATCCCGATCCGAAGCAGATCAAGCTCGATCAGGCCAACGATCGGGTGTTCCTGCCCAAACTCGGGTGGTTGCGTTATCGCAACAGCCGGGAGGTGCTGGGCACGGTGAAGAATGTCACCGTGTCCCTGAGCGGTGGCAAGTGGTTCATCAGCATCCAGACCGAGCGCCATGTGGCCGAACCCGTCCCCCCTGCCTCCAGCATGGTCGGCATCGACAGGGGGATCATGCGCTTCGCCACGCTCTCGGACGGCACGTTCGTGGCCCCGCTCAACGGTTTCAAGCGGCACCAGGACCGGTTGCGCAAGGCCCAGCAGTCCATGAGCCGCAAACAGAAGTTCAGCCACAACGGGAAGAAGGCGAGGGCCCGCGTCCAGCGCATCCATACCCGGATCGGTGCTACCCGCCGCGACTTCCTGCACAAGACCACGACTGCGACCGGCCATGCGGCCGGCAATGTCAGCCAAAACCACGCGATCGTATGTCTCGAGGACCTGCCGGTGCGGAACATGGCCCAGTCGGCGGCCGGCACAACCGAGAAACCGGGAAGAAACGTCCGGGCCAAGTCCGGCCTGAACAAGTCCATCCTCGA
>DAHWGZ010000262.1 GCA_027335965.1 Acidiferrobacter sp. | reverse complement strand
AGCGGTACGTGGTTTGCCTGGCAACAGGAAGAGGCGCGCCCCGATGTCATGACCGTGGCCAAGGCTTTGGGTAACGGCCTGCCGATCGGCGCTTGCCTTGCGCAAGGCACGGCCGCCGAGCTCTTCCATCCCGGCCAGCACGGATCCACGTTCGGCGGCAATCCGCTTGCCACCGCCGTAGGCCGCGCGGTCATCGAGACGCTCGACGGCATGCGCGCCTGGGAGCGGGCCGCGGCGCTGGGACAGCGGCTGCTGGCCGGCCTGCGCGACCGGCTGCGCGAGACTCCCGGCGTCAAGACGGTGCGCGGCCGCGGGCTTCTGCTCGGCATAGAGCTCGACCGGCCGGCGCATCCGGTCATGCGTCTGGCCTTGAATCGCGGGCTTTTGCTGAACGTCACCGCCGAGCGGGTCGTACGCCTCCTGCCGCCGCTCATCCTAAGCGATGATGAGGCCGACCTTCTGGCAACCGGGACCGCCGACGCGATCCAGGAGTTTTTGGCATCATGACCCGGCATTTCTTGAGTCTCATGGATTGCACACAAAGGGAGCTGCGCATGCTCGTAGAGCGTGCCATAACACTCAAGGCGATCCTCCGTCGGCGTGAACCGCACGAGTACCTGCGCGGGTCGAGCCTTGCGCTCATCTTTGAGAAATCCTCGACACGCACCCGCGTATCGTTCGAGGCCGGCATCACCCAGTTCGGGGGTAACAGCATGTTCCTCGCGCCCGCGGAACTCCAACTGGGACGGGGCGAACCGCTCGTAGACACGGCGCGTGTGATCTCGCGCATGGTGGATGCGATCGTCATCCGCACCCACGAGCACGCAAAGCTCGTAGCCTTCGCCGCACATTCACGGGTCCCTGTGATCAACGCCCTGACCGACCGCTTCCACCCCTGCCAACTGCTGGCCGACATCCAGACCTATTTCGAGCATCGCGGCGACATTGCCGGGCGCACGGTGGCCTGGATCGGCGACGGCAACAACGTCTGCCAGTCGTGGATCAATGCCGCGCGCCAGTTCGGCTTCACCTTGCGCATCGCCACCCCGGCGGGATACCGGCCGGACGCGGCGATCCTGGGGGACGCCGCGGGGTCTGCGCATCTCGTCGAGACCCCGGAAGAGGCCGCGCGCGGCGCCGATCTGGTGGTAACCGACACCTGGGCTAGCATGGGTCAGGAATCGGAAAAGGAAGTGCGCGCGCGCGCCTTCCAAGGGTACTGCGTCACGACGCACCTCATGGACATGGCTGCGGCGGATGCGATCTTTATGCACTGTCTACCCGCCTACCGCGGCGTCGAGGTCACGGGCGAGGTCATAGATGGGCCGCGCAGCGTGGTCTGGGACGAGGCGGAAAACCGCCTCCACGCCCAAAAGGCGCTGCTCGAATTCCTGCTCGCTTGAAGGCCGCCCTAGTTGTGGTAATCGAATAACAATCGGGGATAGGGCGCGCAGCGTCGGCAGAGAAAGCGGATCTGCCCGAAAAACAAGCGCGCCTGCCCCCATACCTCTTGCGCGATGGCGCTGTCGAAATGGCGCCCTGTCGGGTTGGCAGCCGCCGGATCCACGTTGTAATAATGGACGA
>DAHWGZ010000261.1 GCA_027335965.1 Acidiferrobacter sp. | reverse complement strand
CAGACCGGCGCCCGCCGCCACCGCCAGGGCCGAACCCGAGAACGCCTGCTTCAAGAAGGTTCTGCGTGGAAGGTTCATGCCACCATCCTATCGTTTAAGAAGTTTAAAGGGTCCAAAGGAAATCCACGACCTCGCGGATCTGCGCCTTGGTAAGGATGTGATCCTTGCCGAAGGGCGGCATGGCCGTGTAGGGGTCGTTGATTGTCGGATCATAGATTTGCTCGAACAGCGCCTGCTTGTTCGGGAAGCGCCGGCTGAGATCGCGGAGCGCGGGACCGAGGTTGCCGTCCATCGTCGTTCCGGCGATGACATGGCAGGCCATGCAGTTGCCCAATGCGCGGTTGATGACTATGCATCCGCCCCTTACGGCGGGATTAGTGGGGTGAGCGGCGCATTCTTTCGGTGTGGGGGCCCGGCCGGCGGCCATGGCCAGGGGCGCCAGAAGCAGGCCAACGCCCACGGCAAGTCCCCGTACCGCGTGCAACGCGGTCATAGTGCCCATGCTTCCTCCTAGTGCTCAAACGGTCAGCAGTATTTTTATAGTCATGGCGGGCGCCCATGGGCGTGGCCGCCGCTCCAAACATAGCGATCGATCCGTGGCGGCGTCAAGGGAATATTCGGGCGCGACCGCGCGTCGCGGCGCCTTTCACGGGAAAGTGGGCGGGACCGTCCAGCCCTCCTTGAAAGCCACCTGGAGGGTCTTCAGGCGCTCGCGCGCGGCGGGCAGCGTGGCAAAGGGCGCCGCCAGGCGCAGTTCCGCGACCGCCCCCTGGCCGTCACCCTCGAGAAACAGGGATTCGGCCAAGGCCTCATGGGCGTGAAGGTAGTCGTGGCGCCGTCCATAGACATGGGCCAGCGTGCGGTATAGGTCGGGACGATAGGGCGCGCGCTCGATGAGGTGTTTCACGAGTCGGTGGGCGGCCGCGACGTCGCCGGCGTCGAGCAGCGCACGCGCCGTTTGCACGCCGATCCACAGACTTTGCGGCCGCAGGGCGCGGGCCCCGCGCAGGACCCCGACCGCGGCGCGCAGATGCCCCGTGTCGCGCCAGAGCTTCGCCAAGGCAATGCGGTAGGCGACCACCTGCGGCGCGGCCGCGATGAGGACCCCGAGCCTTCGCCGAGCCTTCGTGAAGCGGCCGCGCCGCATGTCCGCGAGGGCCTCGCCGTAGCGTCGGGCGCTGGGGTCGTGGCGGCCTCTCAGCTCGTGCGCAAGCCGGGCGGCGGCCGTGTACGGGCTGCCTTCGCGGGCCAGAAGCGCGGCCTGGAAGCGGTCGAAGGCCGGGCGGACGGGGATCGGGTTGTTGGGGTAGCGCGCGGCGAGGTTCTCGGCCTCGGCAATGCGGATGTCGGTGGCCGGATGGGTGCGCCAGGATTCCGGCACGTTGACGCTCATGAAACGGTCATAGGTCTTGAGGCGCCTAAAGAACGCCGCCATGGCGTGCGGATTGAAGCCCGCGCGCACCATGGTGCGCAACCCGAAATGATCGGCCTCGGACTCATAACCGCGCCGGTGCTTCAGCGTCTCGCTCGTCAGTCCGGCCGAGCTCAACGACATGGCCGCGGCGCCGCCCTCGAATTGCGACGTGCC
>DAHWGZ010000260.1 GCA_027335965.1 Acidiferrobacter sp. | reverse complement strand
GGGGCACGATCAACATCACCGTGAAGGCAATGACGGGCGCCGCCCAGAATATCCCCGAGGCCGATTCGGGGGTCAGCTGCTCCTTATGGAGAAGCTTCCAAAGGTCACGGTAGGGTTGGAAGATCGAGGGACCGCGGCCGCGCTGGATGCGCTCCTCGGCGGTGGCGATAAAGCCGTGCAGGAGTGGCGCGAGGGCCAATGTGATGAATACCTGGCCGCACTGCACGATAACGGGGTTCAGAACCATAAGCCTCCGTCGATATCCTTCTCGTCCCGCGCTCGGCGGGTCATTCAGGAGTCATCAGCCCAGAGGCGGTTATACGGCGAACCCCATCGCCCTTTGCCTCAAGGATACAAGACCCGCCCCCGCTGTCAAGCCGGCCCCTGGGACAAGCCGAGAGTGGTCGACCATATCGATACCGGTTTCGAAATAAGGACGCCAGGCCCGTGAGGCTATCTGCAAAAAAGCAGGACTTCGGGCCCCTCGCAAGACGACAGAAGCCGTTTACCAGAGGAATGAGGCCCAGGCTGTGGCGCTTATTGTTGCGTGACGCCGCCGTGGTCTTGCCATCGCATTTTGGAAGGGGCGCCTTGTTGGCATCTAAATCGGGCGCGTTCTTCCAGGAAAGGGCGGCGGTCCTTGGCGCGAACGCGCCCATGGCCAGGCCACCGTGGCTGTTCGCGGTGCGACATCCGGTCCGATCGGACGGCGTGCGGCCCGAACGGGGCCCCTCGGCCACCTGGCAAGGGGGCGCACAGAAGCGGCTCCCGGTGCGCGGCGAATCGCCCAGGTGCGGGTGGTCCACCACGGCTCGATCGCATGCGCGTGAGGAGTTGCGGCACCCACAAGAGGTCGCGTTGTTTGAGAATCCACTTCGGGATGGATCATTCGCCCCGGGTCTTGATCGCCCTCATAGCGGCGGTCTCGGTTTTGTTCGAGCAGGGGGGATGGACTTATGGCGAGGCGGCATATGTGACATGAACGCATCGCGCGGTATTCGGTGGGGGGTACTTCTCCGGGTCCGCGCCCGTATCTTGTGGCGCTTTCCGGGCTTAAGGGGCCCCGCCATCCGGCCCGGCGCCCTTGTGGCGCCGGGCCGGTCCTACTTCCTGCGGATCGTCTTACAGCGATGACAGATACGCGGCCACTTCCTTCATCTGCGGCACGGTGATGCTCTTCGCGATCTGGTTCATAAGCAGGTTCTTACGAGTCCCATTGTGGAAGTATTTCAACTGCTGGACGATGTAGCGGTAGCGCTGTCCGGCGATGTCCGGGAACGTGCTCGCACCCTGGGCATTGGCGCCATGGCACTCCATGCACGCCGGGATCTGCTCGGAGGTCACGCCGTTCATGAAGATCGCCTTGCCGGCCTTGGCGCCGGCGTGATGCACACCGCTTGCCTGAAAGCGCGGGCGCTGCTTTGCAAAGTAGCTCGCCACCTGGTCGATCTGGCCTGTGGTCAGCCCCTGGGCCACCGGCGCCATGTAGATGTTGCCGTTCTGGTCGGCGCGGTGGCCGTTGCGGAACTGCTTCAACTGCATGACGAGATAGGCCTTATGCTGGCCGGCCAGCCGCGGGATGATGTTGTAGTCGGTGCTCGCCCCG
>DAHWGZ010000025.1 GCA_027335965.1 Acidiferrobacter sp. | reverse complement strand
TGATCGAAGGTCTGCATGCCCTGCTCGCGCGACTTCGCCATCGCCTCCTTCAAGGAATGGACCTCCCCCTTGAAGATCAGATCCGCCACCAGAGGCGTATTGAGCAAAATTTCGACCGCCGCCGCGCGCCCCTGTCCGTCGGCGCGCGGGATGAGCCGCTGGGAGACGATGGCGCGCGTGTTCAGCGACAGATCCATCAGCAGCTGATTGCGCCGTTCCTCGGGGAAAAAATTCACGATCCGGTCCAGGGCCTGATTGGCGCTGTTGGCGTGCAGGGTGGCCATGCACAGGTGCCCGGTCTCGGCAAAGGCGATCGCGTACTCCATGGTCTCGCGATCCCGGATCTCGCCAATCAAAATCACATCGGGGGCCTGGCGCAGCGTGTTTTTCAGCGCCGCGAACCAGTTATGCGTGTCGGCCCCGACCTCGCGATGGGTGATGAGGCAGTTCTTGTGGCGGTGCACGTACTCCACGGGGTCTTCGATGGTGATGATATGGCCATGGGAGTTTTCATTGCGGTAATCGATCATCGCCGCGAGCGAGGTCGATTTCCCGGAACCCGTGCCGCCGACCAGGATCACGAGCCCGCGCTTCGTAAGACACACGTCGCGCAACACCGTGGGCAGCTTCAGATCGTCGAACGCCGGAATCTTGCTCGTGATCGTCCGCAGCACGAGGCCCACATGGCCCTGCTGAACGAACACGTTCACGCGAAAACGACCGATGTCGGGCGGACTTATGGCGAAATTGCATTCCTTTTCGGCCTCGAATTCCTGGCGCTGCTTGTCGTTCATGATGGCGTGGGCGAACGCCTTGGTGTGGATCGGCGTGAGGCGCTGCTGGCCGGCGGGCGTCATCTTGCCGTCGAGCTTTATGGCGGGCGGGAAATCGACGGACAAAAACAGATCGGAGGCGTTTTTGCTCAACATGAATCGCAATAGGCCATGCAGGCTGGCGGTGGCTTGTTCGGGTGTCATGACATCCTCACTTCATTTCAGGAACGATGCGCGCAAGCCGGACTACGAGTCATTGGGCAACGACTGCCCGGCCCTCTTTTAAGCGTAGCCGCAAAGCCTGGGAAGAAAAGGGCCGGATCGATTCAGGCGGCCAGCAGGGACGCCACCGCGGCGCTCAAGGCCTCGGCCGCGGATCGACCGGGCGGCAGGCTCACGCGCCTCGCGAAATATTCGGCAAGCGGCGCGTGCGAGTCGTCGATGCGCCCGCACACCAGGTACACGGGCCGACCGAGACGGCGCGCATAGGCCGCCACCAGCTGCGGGCCCTTCCCATAAACCGTCTGGGCATCGAAGGCCCCCTCGCCGGTCAAGACCAGGCCCGCGGTCGCGATGGCGGCGGACAGACCGGTCAGGCGCGCGATCATGGCGGCGCCGGGGACCAGACGCGCGCCGAGGAGCGCGCACGCGAAACCGAGGCCGCCCGCCGCCCCGCTCCCGGGGCGCCCCCGGACAGAGACCGCGAACGCCGACTCCAGGCGATCGGCGGCGATGCGCAGGCGGCGGTCGACGTCGGCGAGCAGGGCCGGCGTAGCGCCCTTCTGCGCGGCAAACACGACCGCCCCCGAAGGACCGGTGAGGCCGTTGGCGACATCCCTCAAAACCAGCAGCCGGACGCGCGTCAACCGGCGATCGAGACCCCCGACATCCACGCCGCCCATCCGGTCCAGGACCGCGAGATCCGGGTGCGCGAGACCCGCGAAACGGACCCCCAACGCCGCCAACAGGCCGACTCCGGCATCGCATGTGGCGCTGCCCCCGAGACCAAGGTAGATGGTGCGCGCCCCGCAATCGAGGACATGGCGCACGAGCCGCCCGAGGCCCTCCGTGGAGCGCGTCGCGAATGGACAATCGGCCTGGGAGAGGCCTATGACCTGCGCGCTCTCGATGAAGGCCACCGCCCCCTGGCGGCGGTTGATCAGCCCGAAAGGCGCGGCGCGCATGCGACCGCAGCTGTCCGGGACCTCGAAAAACCGCGTCTCGGCCTTCAGCGCGCGCGTCAGGACCTCGAGGGTCCCGTCGCCGCCATCGGGCATCGGCCGCAACAGCACCGGCCGCCCCGGGCAGGCCTGGGCCACGCCATGGGCCATGGAGCGCGCCGCCTCGAGGGGCGACAAGGTCCCCTTGAAGGCGTTGGGGGCCACCACTACCGGCGTGTGATCCACAGCAAAAGACTCAAGACCACGCTCAAAAACAGTGACGCGGCCCACAAGACATGGATGCGCATATCCCCCACGCGCAGCACCAGGTCCCCGGGGAGCCGTTGCCACGGCACGCGACCGCGCGCCTCCCAGGCGAGGCCCGCGACGATGAGAATGATGCCCGAAATGATCAGCAATCGCGCCACAGCCCGCCTCCGCGAGAAAACGATCAAGCCTTGTCGCGCGATGCGCGCACCACCCGCGCGAGATTGGCCGCGAGTTCGTGTACATCATAGGGTTTGGCGATCATGCCGACAAACCCGTGATCCTCGTAGGCGGACATCACGGGATCGTTGCAATAGCCGCTCGACACCAGAAGCCGCGCATCGCGGTCGATGGCCAGGATGCGACGCGCCGCCTCGCGCCCGTCCATGCCGCCTGGCACCGTAAGGTCGACGATCACCGCATCGGGCCTGCGGCCCTCGGCAAGCCGCCTGCCATACAACGAGACCAGCGATTCCCCGTCGGCGACCGACTCCGACTCGTACCCCAGATGCCTCAATATATCGGCGCACACGGCGCGCACCGGCCCCTCGTCGTCCATGATCACGACATAGCCGTGACCCCCATCGGGCTCTTCGCGGGCGCCTCGCTCGCCCGCGGGCTGGGCGGGATGCGTGTCGGCGGCCGGCAGATAGATCTCGAACCGCGCGCCGCGAGCGCTTTCGCCGATGCCGATATGGCCACCGTGGCGCTGCACCACGGAGTAGGCGGTGGCCAGGCCAAGGCCGGTCCCTGACTCCTTGGTGGTGAAATAGGGATGAAACACCCGCTCCCGATCGGCCTTGGGGATTCCCGGTCCTTCATCCTCGATGAACAAGCGGACATAGGGACCCTCGGTGAGGGGCGGGACCTCGTTGGGACGCAAGCGGACATTGGACCCGCCCACGGCGATGACCCCGCCGGCGGGCATGGCTTGGATGGCATTCAACAGGATATTGGACAGGGCCTGCGACATCTGGCCGGGATCGAATTCCGCGCTCCACAGCTCATCGGAAAACGCGAAAGACGTCACGGTCTTGGTCCCGGGGAGCAGAAAGCGCGCCGTGTCCTCGATCAGGGCCCGCAGGGAGCCTGTTCTTTTCAGGGGCGCCCCGCCCTTGGCAAACGTCAACAACTGCTGGGTGAGATCACGGGCGCGATAAAAGGCCCGATCCGCCTGCTCCAAAAGCGCGAGCGCCGGGGAGTCGGGCGGGACGTGCATGCGCATGAGGCTTATGTTGCCAAACAGCGCCGTGAGGATATTATTGAAATCATGGGCAATACCTCCCGCCAGAAAACCGATGGCCTCCAGTTGGCGGGCGCGCATCAGGGCGTCTTCTATGCGCTGCTTCTCGGTCACGTCGCGGAACACGAGCACGACCCCGGTAATGCACCCCGCGGCATCGCGGATCGGCGCCCCGCTATCGGCGATCAGGCGGCGGCTGCCATCGCGGCTGATCAGGGTGGCATGGGTGGCGAGCTCGATGACGGCGTTGGTGCGCAGCACCCGGCTCACCGGATCTTCGCGGGGCTCCAAGGTACGCTCCTCGACGACCCGAAAGACCCGCGCGAGCGGCTGACCCAAGGCGTCGGCGAGCGGCCACCCGCAGAGGGTCTCGGCGACGCGGTTCAGAAGGGTCACGCGCCCGGCGGTGTCGGTGGTGATGACCCCATCCCCGATGCTCCGCAAGGTCACGAGCAGGCGTTCGCGCTCCGCCGCCAGCGACTCCTGATAGCAGTTGCGGGCCGTGACGTCGCGCATGAAAAGCGCGAAACCCAGGCGCCGGCCATCCTCGTCACCGACCTCGGCCAAGGTCACGTCCACATCGACCCGTTGCCCGGCCGCGTTGCATAAGCTCAGGTCACGCCGCATCGCGGCATGGCCGTCCATGACTTCCGCCAACACCGAAAGCAGGGTGGGCGTATCCCGCGCGCCCCCCGGGCACGAGAGAAAGTCGAGCGGCCGCCCGACGGCGGCGTCCTCGTCGTAGCCAAACATCCCGGTGGCGCCGCCGTTCCAGAGGCTGATCGTGCCATGCGCATCGAGAAACACGATACCGTCCGGGGCATTGAACAACACGCTCGCCAGATACTGATTCGACTGCAGGAGCCGGCGCACGTTGGCGGGTTGCGGCATCTGCCGCGACAGGCGGGCGTTGATCGCCTCCACGGTCGCGCTTTGCGCATGGCGGCGGATGGCCGTGGCGATATGATCGGCCAGTTCATCGCTCAGCTCCGCGCTGTCCGCATCCTGCATCCGATACAAGTCGCCGAACAAACCGCGCACCATGAGCTCGTTTTGCAAGACCAGCAGGCGCAGCGCGGGGGCGAGAAATATGATCAGCGCGTCCGGCCACAAGGAACGGGCGCGGCGCGCCATGGCAAACAGCGGCGCCATGCCGGGGGCCAACAGCACCACCAGCGGGGTCGCGGACATGGTATTGGCGAGATCGTCGGCCGACTCGATGAAAATCCGCTCAAAGGGCATCTGGCACGCCGCGGCCGCGGCCCGCGCCCGCTCCGGAAGGGGATCCGCCGACCGCTCCCGGACCGGGTTGTCGATGAAGAGCGCCGGCCGGCCCGCCATCAAAGGATCGGCATTCCGAGCAATAAGCGCCCGGTCCACAGGCGCAGCATGGCCGACGTCGGCGACATCACGGGTGCCGCGTGCGCATCGCGCAGCAACCGCGCCTGCACCGCATTCTCGCGATACGCCACGCCCCCGCACAGGGCCATGGCTTCGGTCGCGACATCGACTGCGGCCTCGCCTGCGCTCACCTTGCTCGCGAGGAGCGCCTGCAAGGCATCCGGGTCGTTGGCATCGGCAAGCTCGGCGGCATGATAAGCCAGCAGGCGCGCCTGCTGGACGCGCACCCACAAGGCCCCGACCTTGTCCTGGACCATGTCGGCGCGCGCAAGCGATTCCCCGGAATGACTGAAGGTCCGCTCACGCACATGCGTGAGGGCATTGGCCAACGCCGCCTGGGCGATGCCATTGTAGGTGCCGGCCATGGCCATGAGAAAATACGGGGCGATGATCTGGAAGAAATACCACACCTCGTCGCCTTCGTCGCCGAGCCGATTGGCGCGCGGCACCCGCGCGTTGTCGAGCCGCATCCCGCGCGAGGCGTTGCCGCGCAGGCCCATGCCATCCCAGGGCGCAAGCCAGGACAGGCCGGCCGCGGTCTTGTCGACCAGGACGCACGAAAACTCACCCTGCTCGTTCGGTTCGCTGGCCTTGGTCGAGACCACATAGGAATCGGCGTAAGAGCCGTTGGTTACGAATTGCTTGGTGCCGCACACCCGGTAATCGAGGCCATCTTGTCGCAGTTGCGTATCGGCGAGGTAGGCATGCGATCCATGACCGGGCTCGGATAGCGCCAGGGTCGTCACATGTCGCCCCTGGGCGATGGGCACGAGATAGCGCTCCTCCTGGTCGCGCGTGGCCTTCGCGGCGATCGCCGCCGAACCCACGCAATGCATGCCGTAGCATAACGCCGAAGACGCGCAGGCCTGCGCCAGGGTCTCGGTTGCCATCACCAGGGCCGAGAAACCTTCCTCCAGCCCTCCCAGCCGCTTGGGGACATGCAGTCCCATGAGGCCCGCGTCCGCCAGCGCCGCGAAGCTCGCCTCGGGCCACTTTGCCTCCCGATCGACAGTGGCCGCACGCGGCCCCAATACGTCCCGGGCCACCGCCGCGAATCGCGCCTGCAGCGGCCGCAGTCGCGCGGGGATGACGTTCATGGGCAAAACCTAGGAAGGCACGGCATAACACTGTCCTCCTATAAGAACCGCGGATCGGCGTGCGCGCCACCCGTCAGCGGGGCCGCGGCTGGGCGTCCAGAAACGCAGCCAGGTCGTAGGCCGCTCCGGCCGTCAGGCTGCCAGGATCGGCATAAGGCATGGTGCTCTTCAAGAAGGCCGCCAAAACCGCCCTTCGGGCAAGACTCGCGCGCTGCCCGAAGCTTTGCGGCCCCCATACGGGGGGAAACATGAGGCGCGCATCATATTGTCTGCCCTGCCCGTGTCCACCGTGACACACGGCGCATTGCTGGGCATAAAGCATAGCACCGCGTCCGATATCAGGGTTGCGCCCGGGCGGGGCGACTGGCGAATAGCCGCGCCCGGGCGCGTGCGCGCCCAGGGCCTCGCCGCGACTCATCCAATGCGCATAGGCCAGGAGATCCGTCAGGACCGCGCTGTCTAACGGGGGCGCGCGCCCGTTTTCGCTCTGCGCGAAGGCCGCCTGAATACGCGCCGCGAGTGTCGTCATGTGTCCGCGGTAGAGCCGCGGGAATAAGGCGACCGCCGCCCACAACGGTCCGGCGCCGGCCTCCCGCCCCTCCCCCAGGTGGCAGTCGCCACAAGACAGGGCATCACCCACGAAAGGCCGCGCATAACGGCCGGTATGATCGAAAATCGCGCGGCCGCGCAGGACGGCGTTGCCAAAGAGCGTGGGCGGGATCGCGTCGCGACGCGGCGGGACGAAGGTGCGCGGCGCCACCAGGGGCATGGGGCTGCTCATGATCGGCACGCGCAGACGGGGACGCGCGCCCAGCACGCTCACATAGAGCGCGATGTCGTTGATCTGACGGTCGGTCAACGGCCGCGCCGCCGCGCGCATGAACCCAAGCCCTCCACGCCGCGCCCCGCCCCGAAAGGCGCGCAGCTCGGTCTTGAGATAGCCCTGCGGCTGCCCGGCGATCCATGGGAACCTGGCGCCCAGGCCATGACCGCGCGGTCCGTGGCAACGGGCGCACGCGACCACGTGGTCGGCAAGATCGCCATGTTCATAATAGTGTCGGCCATGGGCCAGGCGGACACGGTCGCCGGGACGCGCGACGCGCGGAGGACGGGGGGCGAAACCCGCATAGTACTGCGCCAGCGCGCGCATCTCGGGCGCGGAAAGGCGGCGGGCGATGGGGGTCATGATGCCGTTCAGGCGCCGGCCATCGGCAAAAGAGCGCAGCGCGCTCAAAAGGTAGCGGACACCGAGCCCCGCGAGCCTGGGATAGGCGAAATGCGCGCGCCCCTGCCCCTGCGCCCCATGGCAGCTGGCGCAGGCCCGAACGGACCCGACGCCATGCAGCGCGAGCCGCGCCCCCGCGGCCTGGGGAGGGACTGCGGCATGGGCCGCTGTCGCTCCCCACAGCAAGAGCGCGGCGGCGCGCTTCATCCTCCGTTCAACATCCCCAGGATACCGATGGCGATCAGGTAAATGGCCACGATGTAGTTGAGCAGGCGCGGCACGACGAGAATGAGGATGCCGGCAATCAGGGAGATGAGCGGCGCGAGCGCAATGTGGAGATACATGAGTAAAGTCTCGTAGAGGACCGGAGGCTACGAGCTTACCTGATTTCCGACAGGCTCGTCCCTCCCCTTTACCGAACGCGGGAGAAGGGTGTTGCCAATGCCGCGCGGGGGCGTCAGATCGACGAGGGGGGCATGCGCGTCCGGCTCGCCGGCCGGCCCACATGGGCGACCGGGCGCGTCAGGCCATGGCGCATGACGTAGCGTTCGGCGCGCGTCACGAAGATCGTCATGGCAAGCCCCAGGGCCACGAATACGGCGGTCGCCTTGAGACGGCTTATGCCATGGACGTAGACGCTGGCGACGATAAGCAGGGCGAACCACCAGACGAGGCCCGCGAGCGTGAAATAGGGTATGAAGCCCATGATCGTGGTCACCGGCGAAATCGCGTAACTGTAGGCGAACGTACGGTAGGCGGTCTCATAGGACTGGGAAGAACCCATGAGCTTCCAGAACACGAAAAACACGGTGGTGAGCACGAAACCGGACAAGGTCAACGCGAGCGGCGCGAGCACGACGGCATGAACGGCGAACGCGAGCCCTGCCTTGGGTCCGACGGCCACCGCCTCAAAAAGGGACAACAGCAACATGTCGAACAAGCCGATGACGAGCAAGAACACGTACGGGGTCCGGAAACCGCCCCCTCTCGGCATCGTCTGGAAGAACGCCGCCGGCCTTAATATGACGTTTATGGCCGTGTCGCGAATGACCCTCAAAACCCCGACAACCGTATCCCCTGACCGCATCGTAGCCCCTTTGTACGGGGCCGAGCATACCAGTGCCCGCTATGCGACGGCTAGGCCCGAGGCACGGCCCGACACGCCAACGGGCCGCGACGGGCGCGCCCGGCGGCCGCCCGCGCGCACGAGGCATCCGGCAACGAGGCAAGCGGGGGACCCGACCCCCGCCCCTCCAAAGACCCCTTGAAGCCTGCCCGGCAAGCTAGGGCCCGCGCTGACCGGCTCCGCGGTCAGGATTATTGCCACCCGATGGTCACGCCCGCCCGTCTTGCCCGCGGGCAAGACCCCGCCCCTGCCGGGACCGGCGCCCAGGCCGCCCGCACCCGTGGACCGCGAGACCCCGGAGGTGCGGGCCGCGGGGGCGCTTGGGACCCGAGCGTCCCCTCTCGCTCCGGGCCCGGCGGCCTCCACGACCCGCGTCAGGCGCCGCCCGCCGACCCCGTGCCGCCACCCGAGGACCCGCTCCCGCCGCCCGTGCCGCCGCCCGTGCCGCCGCCCGAGGATGACGTGCCGCCGCTACCGGCGCCGGCACCGGTCCCCGCGCCACCACCGGCGGCGCCCGGCGAACCCGTCCCGCCGCCATTGGCGCCGGCCCCGCCCGCGGTCCCCGCCGACGACGCCGTTCCGGATCCATGGGTGGCGCCACCGCTCGCCTTGTGGTGGCAGGCCGTCAACATCGTCATCACGAGCAGGGAACTCCCCACCGCCGCTAACTGCCTTCTCATAGCGCTCCTCCTTGCCGTCTGTGCACGAGACACTCGAAGCGCGCAACGATAGCAAGCCATTTCAGGACCCGCATGAGACCTATGGCGACCCCGCCCGCGGGGCCGCCGCGGGGCCCCCAAGGACGGCATGCGGAGCGATCGCGACACCAACCCCGAGGTCCGCCCACGCCCGCACCAGGGCCATCAGCGAGGCCGTCACGAGACTTTCGTGAAGACCGGCGGCCATTGCCGTGCGGCCGTCCTCCGGGCCCGCCACCTCCACGATCGCCAACGCCTGCGCGTCCGACCCGGCGCGCACCGCCCGCTCCTCGTAGTGGCATAAGCGCATCGCTCCCGGCAATGCCCGGCACGCCGCGTCCAGCGGGCCGTTCCCGCGCCCCTCGTAGCGCGCGGCCTGCCCGCGGATGGCAAGATGCAGCCGCACCCGATCGCCATCGGCGCCGGTATCCATCTCATGGCCGCGGTATTGGACCGCCTCCGGATCTTTCAGGTAACAGTCGCAAAAGACCCGCCAGATCTCGGCCGCGGTGATCTCGCCTCCCCGCTCATCGGCGCGCGCCTGCACCGCCGCGCCCAATCCGATCAACATCCGGCGCGGCAGCACGACCCCGTAGCGCGTCTCCAGGAGATGGGCGATGCCGCCCTTGCCCGACTGGCTGTTGACGCGAATCACCGCCTGATAGTCGCGCCCCACATCCTTGGGGTCGAGGGGCAGATAAGGCACGCTCCAGGGCTCGTCCGGGCGCCGCGCGGAAAGACCTTTGTGGATCGCGTCCTGATGAGACCCGGAAAACGCCGTGTAGACGAGATCCCCGACATAAGGGTGGCGTGGATGCACCGGCAGACGGGTCAGGCGCGAGGCCGCGCGCGCGATCTCGTCGAGCCGCGAAAAATCGAGCCCCGGCGCCACCCCCTGCGTATACAGGTTCAACGCAAGGGTCACGAGATCGACGTTGCCGGTACGCTCGCCATTGCCCAAGAGACAGCCTTCGACCCGTTCGGCGCCCGCCATCATCGCCAGTTCCGCGGCAGCCACGGCGGTACCCCGGTCGTTATGCGGATGCACGCTCAAAATGACCGCCTCGCGCCGCGCAATGTGACGGTGCATCCATTCCACCTGATCAGCGAAGACATTGGGGGTCGCGACCTCCACGGTCGCCGGCAGGTTGATGATCATGGGGGCCTCGTCCGTGGCGCCCGACACCTCCACGACGGCATCGCAGACCGCCTTCGCATAATCCAATTCGGTGGCGCTGAACGCCTCCGGGCTGTATTGCAGGACCCATTGCGTCTCTCGTCGGCGGCCGGTCGACGCGCGTATGTGGCGCACGGCATCGACCGCCATGGCCATGACCTCGGCCTTGCTCTTGCAAAAGACCACCTCGCGAAACACCGGCGACACGGCATTATAGACATGGACGATCGCCCGCCGCGCGCCAGCAAGGGCCTCTATCGAACGGTCGATGAGATCGGCGCGCGCCGGGGTGAGAACCCCTATGGTCACATCCTCCGGCACCGCGCCCCGTTCAATGAGATCGCGCACGAAGGCGAAATCGGCGCGCGACGCCGACGGGAAGCCGACCTCGATCTCCTTGAAGCCCAGCGCGCACAACAATGCGAAGAATTCCCGCTTGGCATCCACATCCAGGGGCTCGAACAGCGCCTGGTTCCCATCACGCAGATCGGTGCTGAGCCAAGCCGGCGGGGCCACGAGCGTGCGCCCCGGCCACGTCCTATCGGTGAGGTTCACCGGCGCAAAGGGCCGGTATTTGTGTTGCGGTGTCTCCAGCATCATGGCGTCTCCCAAGGTCAGCGCGACTCACGCCGTGGTCAGCGGCAACTGCCGGGCAACCGTTGCTCACGGCCCGACAGGCGCGACGCAGTCGTAGATTCCTTGAGAAACGAGAGAGGGACACGCTACCACCCCAAGCCAAGACGACGGAAAGTCGAAACGAAGAACGACCGGATATTACAGGACGGAGGAGATCCGCAGTCGCTCGAACCGGCGACCGGGGCACACAAGATTTTGGAAGCGAGGCATCATCGGTGCATCTTCGCCCCGATGGCCGGTCGTGTCAAGGGCGCGACGGGCCATCTCTATGGGCCAGGCGGACGTCCCGCGGCATTCCCATGCCGCCATCGTCGCCCCCGCCCCAGCGCCCCACGGGGACCATCGCCGCGCCATAATTGCCCTCATCCCGAGCGGTCGGGGGCGCTCATGCCCGAAAAAGGAAACCCGCGGCCAGCCAACGCGCCGACCGCGGGTCAATACCTCCCATCGCCCTTCTTTTTCCCTACAAGCGCTTCATGCAGCCCATCCCATCCTGGACCGCTCCCCCTCCAACCCGCCGCCACCGATTGCGGCTCACCGCCCCCCTAATTGGCCAGCCACACCGCCACGGTAACCACCCATCCCGCCACGGCAATTTCCACCAATGTCCAAGGTATCATGCTGTGTCTCCCTTTGTTTTAGAATGGTCCCTGACGGCCGGGCGGCATGGACCAGAGCACGGCCGGCACCGCGAACGTATAGATCGCGGCGAATGACACCACCCACCCCAAGACGCGCTCTTTCATCCGCCCCTGCATGTACAGGCCCGCAAGATTCATGGCCACGAACCATACCAGCGCTATGGTGAAGTGATACACCCAGGTCCCGCCCGTGGGGGCCGCCGTCGTCAGGAAGAAATAGGCGTAGACGCCCGTGAGCCACCCTATGAAGATCGCCACCGCGCCCAGCTGATGACGCGATTCGACATGGAAGATCTGGGTTAGCCCAAGGACCGTGAAAAAGAACGCGTACATGCCCGCAAGACCCGTCACGAGGTTCGTAAGCGGCCCGAGCCCCTGCGAGGCCATCATCGCAATCAGGAATGGCCACCACATGAGGCCCGCCGTCACCGTGATGATGCCGACGCCGAACTCGTTGGCCTTCTTGCGCGCCGGGTCGAGATGCATAAGGCCGTTGGCAAGCAGCGCAAACGAACCGATATACATGAGCGGCGCGATCCATTTCCCATCGCTCGTCACGAAAAACGGCTTGGCTGGCGCCAGCTCCTTGGCGATCTGCGCCAGGGAGGCCGCCGCGCCCCCGCCCCCGGCAGTCGCACCCGTCGCGGCCCAAGCCGGATGCGCCCCCGCCACAAACAGACATAAGCCGACCGCCAGCATGATCAGGTAACCACGCCATAGGTCTGAATGGCCTTCCATTCGTTTCATGATCTCCTCCACTTTGTTATGATTGTGATTCCCTGCCTATCTCATGCGCAGCCAGTGTATCCAGGCCTCGCGAAGAATGTCCTATTGCGTTTTTTTATGTAGCCTAACTATTTTCTATCTTTGTCATTAAGAAAATTATCGATTAATGATTATTAAAGGAAGGGCGCGGTTTCGACGCTTCAAAAGGGACGGGTGAACGGCCTGCGCGGCCCCGATCCACCTTGCCAATGGCGGCCCGATGCGGGGAATCCCGCGGTCCCGGAGGACGTGGCAAGACCCGGCGGGGATGGGGTGGATGCGGCGATCCCGGCGGGGGCGGGAAAGGGTTCTCTGCGGCGGCGTGGGCGGGCGCCCGATGCCTTTCCTGGGCCCGCGGCCGCCCGAGGGTCCGCGGGGAATGGGGCTTGAGCCATGGCATCACGCCGCTACCGAAACCGCCTCATGGGCCCTTCGCTCGCGGGCAGGGGGGATAGAGCGCCTCATGTACCCCGCGGGCCTGCCATGGGCGCTCTTCCAAGCCGATGCGACAGGGCCATCCACCCGCGGAAAGGGGCGGCGCGCGGCAAAACCGCGCGATCAGGACCCGTTGGCGGGCCCGACCATGCCGCCCGCGACCACGAAGGCGGCCAGCAACACCATGGCCCACATCAGCGCGGCGATCACGATCGCGCATAGGGCCGCGAGGAACACCAGGGCGCGCAGGGCATGACTGATGGGGCCGGCACCCAGGGCGTGCAGAAGGATCAGGAGCACGGTGGAGATCACGGCAATCGTCAGCCCCACCCCCACCAAAGTGCCGATGCCGGCAAGATTCAGCAACAGATAGCGGCGGTAGCCGTGACGGAAGGTCTTCAAGGCGGCGCGCAGGGCGGCGAACGCCGGGAGCGTATAACGCGACGCGATGGCCATGGCCATGGCCGCGGTGTTGCCAAAGATCCCCAGCACCA
Organism: Acidiferrobacter sp.; assembly: GCA_027335965.1. The sequence goes on along the minus strand of DAHWGZ010000025.1, from coordinate 2,980 downwards.
GGATCGCGATGAGCAGGAACAAGAACGGCCACAACGGGCCGTCGAGCAGGACGAAGGGGTGATGGGGATTACCGGTCGCATGCATGCCGCTTGCCGCCGTCAACCCCGCCAAGACCTGGAATATCACCAGGCCCAGCACCTGCAAGACGATCGCGAGCAGCCAGGCCTCGCCGCGCTTCACGCCCCACAAGAGATCCATGAAGCGGGCATGGCGGCCGTCGGCGACATTTGCCAGACTGCGCATGAGGCCGATCTGCAAGACAAGCTCCACAACCGCAAAACCCCAGGAGAACAGGGCCAGACCCAAACCCGCCGACCACGTCTTCGGCGCGCGCACGGGCAGCGCGTGGGCTGACACCAAAAACGCGAAGATCAGAATGTTCGCCAACTGCAAAACGACGAACTCCGTCGTCAGGGGCGCGAAGGCTCGCCGATAGAGGGCGATGCCCTGGCGAAGCATCTCCACGGAACCCTGCGATTTCGTGACCGCCATACCCCCACCCCCTTGCCTCTGGTGGTGCTCGCCCGGACCCTCGGCTACGCACCGACATGCCCACGCCACCCGATCTTGCGCTCGCGGCCTTTCGGCCGGGATCCGAGGACCGCCGAACGAGCCTCCTACGGGGCGGCACCCGCGGGTTTCCGACCCCTTACTTCACGATTATCGCGCCGAACATGCCCATATGGGCATGCCCCGGGATCGCGCAAACGTAATAGTAGTGCCCGGCGGCCGGGTGCCAGGTGAAATTCGCGTACATCGACTTCCCGCCCCTGGGCGGCGGGGACAGCTCTGTCCCCGCCAACACCGGCTGGAGCTTGGGAAACATGGGGAATGGTGGCGCCTTGCGGGTGATTTGAAGACTGTGACTAAAACCCATGACGCGATCTATGAACGTGAATTTCACGGTCGTCCCGGCCCGGAACTCGAGCGTCGGATTGGCGACTTGCTGGACCTCGAACCGCGGAAACGGAAACTCGGGCTGCGGCACCACGACCACGACCCGCGCCACGGACCCGCGATAGGAGACGACCGTGCCGTGCGCGGTCCCGTTATCTCGGGCCAGCATGGTCCGCACCTGCGATGATGTCGCCCCCTTGAAGGCGCTGGTGCGCACCAGCAGCCCCGCCGACGCAACGCCGACCTGAAACAGTGCCCCCGCCCCGAGCCCGAGCCCCCATAACGCCTGCACTCGGCCCGCGCGGCGCCCGCCAGCGCAACTCCCTCTCATAACTTTTCTCCTCATGTTCACGCATGGCGGGCGCGGCCCCGCCCCCCACGATGCCCGGATCCCCGCCCTTGGATGACGTCACCCGCTGGGCGCGGCCCCGCGTCTCGCGCCTGCCGGCCCCCTTGGCGCCCACGACATCGTGCCGGCACCCCCAAAAGCTGGGCCCCGTCTCGCCCTGACATCCGATATCGTCCTGGTGATCATAGATCATGGAAAGGCAAAAGGTGGCGTCGGCGCATCCCGGGGCCATTTGTCCTAAACGATCAGGGAAAACCGAAAGCCGAGAGCGCGGACCGGCGCCGCCCCGGATTCCCGCCACACCGAGATCGGGCCCAAAAAGCCATAAAAAAATCCCGGCAAGCTCAAGGCTTACCGGGATTTTGTTTAGCAACGACCGCCTGATGGGACTCTAAAACGGGATATCGTCGTCGAAATCCTCTCCGCCGCCAGGGGTCGGCGCCGACGACTGGGTCGATCGACCACCCGAGCTGGATGCGGGCGCGTCGTAGGGCATGTCCGCGGGCGGCCCTTCGCCCCCGCCGGCGCCCCCACGGCCACCCAGCATCTGCAGCTCGCTGCCCACGATCTCGGTCGTGTAACGGTCCTGCCCCGACTTATCCTGCCACTTGCGGGTCTGCAGGCGCCCCTCGACGTAGATCTGTGCCCCCTTCTTCAGGTACTCGCTGGCGATTTCCGCAAGCTTTCCGAAGAACACGACCCGGTGCCACTCGGTCCGTTCCTGCTTCTCGCCGGTGCCCTTGTCCTTCCACGACTCGGAAGTGGCGATATTCAGATTGGCCACGGCGCCGCCGTTCGGTACGTAGCGGATCTCCGGGTCCTTGCCGAGATTGCCTACCAAGATGACCTTATTGATGCCACGCGCCATAACGTCTCCCTCGGGATGGAAACGGGCCCCGCAGGGCCCGCCAGCTGGATGCGAGACCGTCATGGCCCGCAACCCCGCCTGTACAAGGCCTTAGTTTATGTCACCCCCTCGGCCTTGGATAGAGAGGGGCCCTGGACAATACCGTCCGCCGAATCCCCGGGCCGGCGCTCGAGCAATATCCAGGCGGCCTGCCCCGGTCGCCCGGCCTCGGTGGTATCGCGTCGGGACAGGGCGACCGGGCGCATGCGAACATCCGCCCACTCTTTGCCTTTGCCTAGGCGTGAGCCGTATAGTACCCGATTTACTCCGGCCCGAAAGAACCTATGGACCTCATTCGTTTGCGGGGCGTGCGCACGCACAACCTGAAAAACCTCGACCTGGACCTGCCGCGCGACCGTCTTATCGTCATCACCGGGCTATCCGGCTCGGGCAAGTCCTCGCTCGCGTTCGACACCTTGTACGCCGAAGGACAGCGCCGCTACGTCGAGTCCCTGTCCGCCTACGCACGACAATTCCTGTCGCTCATGGCCAAACCCGACGTCGACCTGATCGAAGGGTTGTCCCCCGCGATCTCCATAGAACAAAAGAGCACCTCGCATAATCCGCGCTCCACGGTCGGCACCGTCACCGAGATCTACGATTACCTGCGACTCCTCTATGCGCGCGTGGGTGAGCCACGCTGCCCGCGGCACGACGTCGCCCTGGATGCGAAGACCGTGACACAAATGGTCGACGAGGCCCTAGCCCTCCCCCCAGGGACCAAGGCCATGGTCCTGGCGCCGGTCGTATCGGGGCGCAAGGGCGAGGCCCTGAACAAGCTCGAGGAACTGAAGGCGCGCGGCTATGTCCGTGCCCGCATCGATGG
>DAHWGZ010000259.1 GCA_027335965.1 Acidiferrobacter sp. | reverse complement strand
GAGACCGGGACGGGCGTAGTCTTTGGGGAGGACACCCTTTAAGGAGACATTATCCCGCTCGATCGCGGTCATCGCCTGATCGACGAGGACCCCGATGGTAGGCTGCGGAGCCGAGGCCTTCAAATGCGCCCAGCGGGCCTCCGGCGGGACCCAGAAGATGGAGACCGCGCGGTATTCATCGGGATCTTCGGGATCGGCGCCCTCGCCTTGTTGCGCCGCGAGCGCGGTGTGCTGAGCCTCGAAGGCATCCGAGATGTATTTGAGAAAGAGAAGACCTAAGACGACATGCTTGTATTCGGCGGCATCCATGTTGTTGCGGAGCGCATCGGCCGCCGCCCATAGCTGGGCCTCAAAACCAATGGGCCCACCCCCTGCCGCCGTCCCGTTCGTCTTCTTGCGGGGACGTGCCATATCCTCCCTCCGATAATGTGCAAAGCGCACTTATATTATGAATGGACTTTAGCGCACCGGACTGGATTTGTCCCTAGCCGAGCCGATCCACAAGATCCTCGGCCCGCAGGTGGGTGTACCTCTTCAGCATCTGCAAGGTCTTGTGTCCCGTGATCACCGCCACCTGCATGGGGTTCAGGCCTTTCTCAAACAGTCGCGAGGTCGCCTCATGGCGCAAGTCATGGAATGTGAGTCCTTCGATTCCCGCTGCACCGCAGACCCGCTCGAATGCCTGCGATATGGAGTCGGGCCGCATACCCCACACGAAGCCGTCCAAACGCCGGGGCGGCGCATCCAAAACCGCCAAGGCCGCACGGGACAACGGGACTCGGCGGGGTGTGCCGTTCTTGGTTTCTGGGATCAGGAGCACGCGCGCCTTGCGGTCCAAGTGTTCCCAGCGCATAGCCGCAATCTCCCCACGGCGCATGGCGGTCTCGACCGCCCAAGTAATGAGAAAGCCGATCTCGCCGCCATACGTCTTAGCGGACGCGAGGAGGCGGGATTGTTCGTCGCCAACGAGACGGCGGTCACGGCCTTGTGCAGGGGACGGCTGGCGTACGACAGCGATGGGGTTCACAAGATACGGCATCCCCCATTCTTTGCGCGCGATCTCGAACAGATGAGAAAGCAACGCCATCTTGCGCCGCACGGTCGCTGACGCCGCGCCCCGCGCCATCTCCGCATCCCTCCAGACCGCCACGTCTTTGCCCTGAATGGACGCGAGGGAACAGGCGGCTATTGCGGACGCGCGCCATGCAGCGAGCTTGTAGCGCTCGTCGTGGGCGCTTTTCTTGTGGGGGGTAATTTCCCGCTCATAGCGGTCCAAGGCTTCGCGGAGCGTGGTCTTCTCGGCCTCGGTGCGCGATACGAACGCGCCCCGGTCCATCTCCGACTCGATCTGGCGCGCCCACACCTCGGCCTGTGCCTTGGTATCAAAGGTGCCGGATTGCGGTAGGTAGCCGCGCCGCCGGATCTTGACCTGCCAACCCTTCCGACCACCCTGACCGGGCCGCTGAGTGATGGTAGCCACGCATTACCCCCTTTTGGGCTCAACTGTCCCAAGAGTGTCCCAAATTCGGGTTCTGCGGGGAAGGGGTGTTGTGTAACCTATTGATTTATTGGTGGCTATGGGTGGACTCGAACCACCGACCTCAGCATTATGAGTGCCGCGCTCTAACCAGCTGAGCTACATAGCC
>DAHWGZ010000258.1 GCA_027335965.1 Acidiferrobacter sp. | reverse complement strand
AAGATCACCACCAGGACCGATTCCGGCCGCTTGAAAGACGATGGCCCGTCGGCGGCCATGATCAGGCCCGGGGGGCCGTACTCAGGAGCGCCAAATCCGCGAGTTGCTGGGCGGAGACCGTCGATGGGGCCTCGGTCAGGGGACAGGTCGCCTTCTGGGTCTTGGGGAAGGCAATGACGTCGCGGATCGACTCGACGCCCGCCAGCAGCGCGCACAGGCGATCGACCCCGAACGCGAGCCCGCCGTGCGGGGGCGCGCCGAAGCGCAAGGCATCGAGCAAGAACCCGAATTTCTCGCGCGCGGTGGCCGCATCGATTCCCAACACCTCAAAAACCTGCTCCTTGAGCCTGCCCTCGTGAATACGGATCGAGCCTCCACCCACCTCGGTGCCGTTCAATACCAGATCATAGGCGCGCGCGCGTACCCGCCCCGGATCGGTCAAGAGATGGTCGACGTCGTCAGGTCGCGGGGCGGTGAACGGATGATGCATGGCCTGAAAGCGCCTGTGGTCCTCATCGTATTCGAGCAGGGGAAAGTCCACCACCCACAAAAGTTGCCAGCCCTCCGCCACCAATCCGCGATCGGACCCGACGCGCAGGCGCAACGCGCCCATCGCCTCATTCACGACGCGCGCGCTATCGGCCCCGAAGAACAACAGGTCGCCCGCCTGCGCCTTGGTGCGCGCCAGGATCTCGCGTACCACCGCGCCACCCAGGAATTTCAGGATCGGCGACTGCAGGCCGCTCTCCGAGCCCGGGTCATTCACCTTGATGTAGGCAAGCCCCTTGGCGCCGTATCCCGCCACGAAGGCCGCGTAGTCGTCCAACGCCTTGCGCGACAGCTCCGCCCCGCCAGGCACTCGCATGGCCACGACCCGCGCCTTGGGATCCTGGGCGGCCGCCGCGAACACCTTGAATTCGACGTCGCGCACGAGGTCGGCAATTTCCACGAACTCAAGAGGATTGCGAAGATCCGGCTTGTCGCTGCCAAAACGCTGCTGCGCCTCGTCGAAGGTGAGCCGCGGCAGGGGCGTTGGGATATCCACCCCGATGGTCTCGCGAAACACCGCCTTGACGAGCCCCTCCATGAGATCGAGGATGGCCTGCTCATCGAGGAACGAGGTCTCGATATCGAGCTGCGTAAACTCCGGCTGGCGATCGGCGCGCAGGTCCTCGTCGCGGAAGCATCGCGTCACCTGATAGTAGCGCTCGAAACCCGCCACCATCAGTATCTGCTTGAAGAGTTGCGGCGACTGCGGCAGCGCGAAAAAATGCCCCGGGTGGGTGCGGCTCGGCACGAGATAATCGCGCGCGCCCTCCGGGGTCGAGCGCGTCAGCATGGGGGTTTCGATCTCGAGAAAGTCGTGATCCTCAAGATAGCGGCGCGCGGTGCGAATCAGGCGATGGCGTAAATGAAAATTATCGCGCATGACCTCGCGCCGCAGATCGAGATAGCGGTACTTGAGGCGTACCGCCTCGCCAATATCGGGCTCATCCAGCGGAAACGGCAGGGTATCGGCGGCATTCAGGATCACGAGTTCCGTGGCGTCGATCTCGAAGGCCCCGGTAGGCAGCGCGGGATTCTCGGTCCCCGCCGGACGCCGGCGCAGGACCCCGCTGACCTCGAGCACGTATTCGCTGCGCAACTCCTCGGC
>DAHWGZ010000257.1 GCA_027335965.1 Acidiferrobacter sp. | reverse complement strand
ATCAGATCAGCGGTTATTCGGAGTCGGGGCGCACGCCGCCGTTTTGGCGGCCGTTTCGCATGCGTAAGGTCAGCGCCGCGGCACTACTGAAACAGACATTCGCGCCCCGACATTCGGAGGGCTTCAGCGCCACCCGCTCGCGCTATCGTAACGGACTCATCTGCGCGGTCTCCGATGCCGGGGCGCCGGCCATGCGCGCCCCTGCCGCGCCCACCGCGCCGGTAGGACCGTTTCGCCCGGCAAAGACCCTGCGGCGTTGAGGCGTACCCTGCATCGCGGTCCTATCCAGCGGGATGCGCGCCAATCTTCGTCGTCATAGGCGAAAAGTGACGGCGCCGCGCCCCTCGCGTGGACCAGTTAATCCTGGGGGACACGATCGATGTCGGCGTTCGTCATCTCTGAGGTGGCGTTTCTAGACGAGGACCCAGCTGCTCAGTATCGGGAGCACGCGGCGGCACCCATTGCCGCGCCTGGGGGTCGTTAGCTCGTGCGTGGCGCCGAGCCCGTGGTCGCCGAAGGCGAGGCGGCGTCCCTTCGCATCGCGGTCGTCGAGTTCGACTCCATGGAGCCTATACGCCGATGGTACGCGTCGCCCGAGTATGCCAAGGCCTTGCGCTTGCGGACCGCCGCGCTTGAGCGCCGGCTGGTGTTCGTGGACGGTGTGGACCGGCCGAACATCCCGCGGGATTCATTTCATTCCTAGTGTCACGCCCGCGGGCGCGCTCCGACCGGAGGAAGTCCCTATGGGATCCTTCCCCACCCTGGTAGGCCATGGCGGCCTACAAGGACGGCGGGGCTTGTCTGCGTACCGGGTCATGACCGTGGATCCCGCTGGCAAGAATCTGTACGCCGGGCGTTATATGACCCATGGGGGCGACATACGGACGATCTCCTCGGTGGGGTGATCGGGTCCCGCGGCCGGCTTACGCCGATCGCCCTCGTTGCCGAGGGCAAGGGCCCAGTATCACTCACGATCACCCGTTACTGAACCGCGTGCCTCGGGCCCCGACGCGGGATGGGCGCATCGGCGCCCCTGCCTGCATGTCAAGGCCCGGGTTTCGCGGGCCCGCAGGATGCAAGCGTTTCATATTTACAAGTTACTCTCTGATGTCGCCGTCGCCGTTCATGCGGTCCACCAGGAGCTGCAGGACACGCGAATCGCGGGCTGCCATGACTTGGGCGGACTGCTGTTTCAAGTCGGCGATCGCGCTCTCGCGGACAATCTTTTTGATCTCGAGCAGCGCCGATGGGTGCATGCTGAATTCCCGCAGGCCAAGGCCCAGTAAAAGCCGCGTATAGCGGGTGTCGCCGGCCATCTCCCCGCACATGGCCACCGGTATCCCTTGCTTGTCGGCGGCGTCAATGGTCATGGCGATAAGCCGCAGCACCGAGGGGTGGAGCGGGTCGTAGAGGTAGTTCACGGTGTCGTCGACGCGGTCAATGGCAAGCGTGTACTGAATGAGGTCGTTGGTGCCGATCGACAGAAAGTCGAGGTGGGCGGCAAACAGGTCGGCGGACACTGCCGCTGCCGGGACCTCGATCATGCCCCCTATCGGTATGTTGGTATCAAAATTGACGCCGATGCGCAGCAGTTCCTCCTGGACCTCGCGCACGATCTCGATGACGCGCGCAATCTCGTCGATGTTGGAGAGCATCGGAATCATAAGGCGCACCGTTCCGAA